>NZ_JBFUGG010000004.1:0-290027 GCF_056403035.1 Flavobacterium sp. P3_A6
AAAGTTTTTCGCTGGAAAGGAAAATACTGGATGTTGGTTGATAACTGGTCCGGTATGAGTTTTTATTATTCCGATGATGCAGCCACTTGGACGAAACAGCAAGGTGAAAGGATTCTGGAGCTTCCAGGAAAAGGAAAGGAGGATCAGGCTATTGGCGGTCATGCGGATGTGGTAGTTTCAGGTGGCCGTGCTTTCGTATATTATTTTACTCATCCTGGCAGAGTTACGACAAAATTTGCAGACAATGTCGAAACTCGCCGCAGTGTAATTCAGGTAGCTGAACTGGAATATAAAGACGGGGTAATAACTGTGGACAGGGATAAGCCTGTTTACATAGAATTAGAAAAACGAGGAATTAACAGAAGAAAATAAAGGACAATAATAAATTAACCTGTTGGGTGTAATTCATAAAATTTTTATTTAACACATAGAAACATCGATTTTACTTTAAAAAGAATGCAAAAAAAAGAAATACATTTCTTTTACATAATGAGTTTATGTGTGTGTTGAAAAAGTGAAGCACCTATTTTTGAGTTTACAAAATCGATGTTTCTATGTGTTGAAAACAATTACATCCAATGGGTTAAATAATAATAGAAAAGTGAGTTATTCTTGTTAAAATATAAAATGTTTTTTTATCAATAAATCGTTTTACTGATAATAATTAATGTTTAAAGATAAATAAAAGCTGATGTTTAAAAAATTGAAATTTATATTTCCTGTATGTTTATTTCTGCTTGGATTTAATGAAGCTTTTACGCAGGAAAAAGTAAAATGGGGAGATTGGCAAACTTGGGGAGATCAAAACGATGGAACTTATAAGAATCCAATACTTCCTGCTGACTATAGCGATTTAGACTGCATAAGAGTGGGAAATGATTACTATGCAGTTTCTTCAACTTTTCAGTATTCTCCCGGTTTTATTATTTTGCATTCTAAAGATTTAGTGAATTGGAGTATCATCAGCCATGCGGTGAATGATATTACAAAAATTTCACCGGAGATGAATTGGGATAAAATGAATATTTATGGCAGAGGTATTTGGGCAGGAGCTATTCGTTATCACAATAATAAATTTTGGATTTACTTTGGAGATCCGGATCAGGGCTATTTCATGACAACTGCTCCAAAAGCAGAAGGCCCTTGGGAGCCAGTTACTCAAGTTCTGGCAGCAAAAGGGTGGGATGATGGCTGCCCGTTTTGGGATGATGACGGACAAGGTTATTTTATAGGGACCAACTTTGCTGATGGATATAAAATTCATCTGTTTAAAATGACTCCTGATGGAAAAAACTTAATTAAAGAATCGGATAAGGTAATTTATCAATCTAAAGGAAGCGAGGCTAATAAACTCTTTAAAATCAAGGATACTTATTATCACTTCTTTTCGGAGGTAAAGAATGAAGGAAGAGTAGTAATGATGGAACGATCTAAGAATATTTACGGTCCATACGAAGGTCCAAAGCAGTTAAGTTATGCTCAAAAGGAATATAATGAACCTAATCAGGGAGGCATTGTTCAGACTCAAAAAGGAGATTGGTACTTTTTGACGCATCATGGAACTGGTGATTGGTCCGGCAGAAATATGAGTTTACTTCCTGTTACCTGGATAGATGGATGGCCAATTTTAGGAAATCCAGATATTCATCAGATTGGTTCAATGGTTTGGTCAGGAAAGAAACCTATTTCGGGTATGAAAAAGATAAAACCGCAAACGAGTGATAATTTCAATAAAGCAAAACTTACTCAGCAATGGGAATGGAATTATCAGCCTAGAGATGATAAATGGTCATTAACAGAACGTAAGGGATGGCTAAGATTAAAAGCTTTTCGGCCTTTAGAGAAAAATAATATGGTAAAGGCTGGTAATACTATAACGCAGCGTTCTTTTAGAACTCCATTTAATGAAGTAATTGTTAAGTTGGATTTACAAGGAATGGCTAAAGGCCAAAAATTAGGATTAACCCATTTTGGATCTCCAAACTATGCATCTTTAGGCGTAGTGTTTGATGGTATGGTAAAAAAAATGGAATATAGCGTTAAAAACTCAGTTGTAGAGGGAGGTACTATTTTAAGTAATGATTTGTGGTTAAAATCAATATGGGGATTAGATGGAGTAAGTCAATTTTATTACAGTACTGATGGATCAAAATTTATTCCATTTGGTGATCCTTATCAACTCATGTGGGGGTCATATCGAGGAGATCGAATAGGTATTTATACATATAATAACGATTCAGATAAAGGTTATCTGGATGTGGATTATTTCAATTATCGCTTAGAGAAGTAATAAATTATCAAATGAAATTCTATCAAAAAATGAAGTACAGTATATCGCTTATCTTATGTTTAATAATGACAGGATATAGCCAACAAAAAACAAACGCGCAAAACATAAAAGATGAACTTAATTCAACTAAAAATAGATATAGTTCTTATCTCTTTGTTTATTTTACAGCAGCAGATAAAGATGAAGAACAAATTCGATTTGCACTGAGCGATGATGGATATAATTTTAAAGCGTTAAATCGCAATCAACCCATTTTAAGTTCAGAAAAGATTAGTGAAAGCGGAGGAGTTCGCGATCCACATATTATGCGTACGGTTGATGGCAAAGCATTCTATATGGTTGCTACAGATATGGTAGCTGCCAAAGGATGGGATTCAAACCGGGGAATGGTATTGCTGAAATCTACTAATTTGATAGACTGGAAATCCAGTAAAGTCAATGTTCCCAATACATTTTTAGAGTTTAAATCAGTAAACCGTGTATGGGCACCTCAAACAATTTATGATCCTGTAAAAAAGAAATACATGATTTACTGGTCTATGAGATCAGGGAATGAACCTGATAAAATCTATTATGCTTATGCAAATAAAGACTTTACAGCACTCGAAACTGAACCGAAACAATTATTTTTTGAGCCTAATAATAAAGCTTGTATTGATGGAGATATTATTTACTATGAAGGTAAGTATCATTTGTTTTACAAGGATGAGGATAATTATAAGGGAATCAAAAAAGCTGTTTCGAACAAACTTACAGAAGGGTACATAAAGCAGGACAAACTGCTACAGCAGACTACGGATGCAGTTGAAGGATCCTGCGTTTTTAAGCTAAATAATTCAGATTCTTGGATTTTAATGTATGATGTGTATAGAAAAGGACAGTACCAATTCACGAAAAGTGACGACCTTGAAAATTTCAAGATAATTGACCAAGAAGTGACGATGGACTTTCATCCGCGCCATGGAACAGTTATGTCCATTACAAACGAAGAAGCTAAAAGACTTCGAAAAAAATGGATGAGTGGTTCTGAAATATTAAATCAACTCAATCAAACTGAAAAAAAACATTAAGAGGCATCATTTGGTGAAACTGACAAACAAAATCATAATTTAAATAAAAAATATTCTATGAAATTCATTAAAAATATACTTTTAGTAATGTCCTTTATAGCATTTCAGTTTACTGTAAATGCACAGTTACTTAGAAAAAACATCAATATAAACAGAGAATGGAAATTTAAGCTGGGTGATTATTCAGGAGCTGAAGCGTCAGTATATAATGATTCGGAGTGGGATAATATAGGTCTCCCGCATTCCTTTAGTATGCCTTATTATCAGTCAGCTAAATTTTACGAAGGTTATGGCTGGTACCGCAAGAATATTGATATTCCAGAAGAGTGGCTTGGGAAAAGAGTAAGCCTTGATTTTGAAGGTGCTTATCGGACCGCTGAAATTTATGTCAATGGAAAATTAGTAGGGAAACACAATTCAGGGTATACCGGTTTTGAAATTGATATAACCAAAGCGATTAAAAAAGGACAGAATACGGTTGCCGTCAGACTAAATAATCTTTGGGATTCCCGTGTAGCACCACGTGCTGGAGAACACGTTTTCAGTGGAGGAATTTATCGTGACGTAAAATTAGTAGTTACCGATCCCGTCCATGTTGCTTGGTATGGTACTTTTGTCACGACTCCAAGTGTTTCTAAAGATTTGGCTACGGTAAACGTAAAAACGGAAGTTGTCAATGAAAAAAACACCGAAGTTTCGGCTACTGTTCAAACGACAGTACTGGATATTAATGGAAAAAAACTGACGGATTTTTTATCAACGAAAAATATTCCAGCGGGTCAAATCGTTACTTTTGACCAAACCAGCAATCAAATTAAGAATCCTAAATTATGGAGTCCAAAAATACCAAATCTTTATTCGGTAAAAACAACAGTGCTTGTCAATGGTAAAGCAGTAGATGATTTTATTTCACCATTGGGTTTCCGCAGTATTAAGTTTACTGCCGATAAAGGATTTTTCCTGAATGGGGAACGTTATTATTTTAAAGGAGCCAATGTGCATCAGGATCATGCTGGTTGGGGCGATGCCGTGACCAATAATGCCTTTTTAAGAGATATCAAAATGATGAAAGAAGCCGGATTTGATTTTATCCGTGGGTCTCATTATCCTCACGATCCAGCTTTTGTAGAAGCCTGTGATAAAGAGGGAATGCTGTTTTGGTCTGAAACTCCATTTTGGGGTTCTGGAGGTTCACGAACTGAAGGGGATTATGAAGGGAGTAATGCCTATCCAACAAATCCTGATGATTGGGTCGCATTTGACCAAAGTGTTTTGGAACAAATGAAAGATATGATTCGAATCCATCGTAATCATCCTTCTGTTATCGTATGGAGTACCAGTAACGAACCCTTCTTTACAACCAAAGAAACATTAGATCCAGCACGTGAATTGTTGAAAAAGGAGGTCGAATTAGGACACCAGCTAGATCCTACGCGTTCGGTGGCTATTGGCGGATGTCAACGTGGAGAAATGGATAAAATTGGTGATGTGGCAGGTTATAATGGCGACGGAGCGCGTCTTTTTATTAATCCAGGAGTGGCTAGCGTGGTGAGTGAATATGGATCTACGGAAGGGTTCCGTCCCGGAAAATATATACCGGGTTGGGGTGATTTGCCTCTTGGAGAAAATCAGGATAAAAGCTTAAAATACCCATGGCATTATGAGTGGAGAAGTGGAGAAGCTATTTGGTGCGGTTTTGATCATGGAAGTGTTGCCGGAAAGCGATTTGGCTCAATGGGGATTTTGGATTATGCCCGTATTCCTAAAAGAGCATTTTACTGGTATCGAAATGAATATACAGGAGTTCCGGCTCCTCCTGAGAGAGTTGAAGGGACAGCTGCTGCTATCAAACTAACCACAGATAAAACGGTGATTGCAAATGACGGAACAGATGATGCCTATTTGCTTGTCAGTATTGTGGATGCTGAGAGTAAAGAATTGAGTAATTCTCCGACAGTGAAATTAAGTATTGAATCCGGTCCGGGAGAATTTCCCACAGGTACTGCTATTACTTTCGATTCCAAGTCGGATATTGAGATTTTAGACGGATTAGCCGCTACTGAATTTCGTTCATTTTTTGGAGGAGAAACCGTTATTCGTGCCACATCGCCAGGATTGAAAGATGCAGTAATCAAAATAATGACAATTGGCTCACCCAAATTTGTTGCCGGAAAAACACCAGCAGCTGCTGATCGTCCCTATGTTCGCTTTACTGGAAAAGAAACCAAAGCAGCAGCGACCAGCTTTGGTCTTGATAACCCAACGCGAACCAGTAGTGAAGCTCCCGGACGTTTACCTCGTTTAGCCAGTGATGGTAATCCGAATTCCTTCTGGCAGGCAGCCAATACTAATTCAGACAATTGGTGGCAGGTGGATTTGGAACGGTTTGTCGATATTGCCCAAGTGAAACTGACCTTTCCGGAAGAGGCCAATTTCGGCTATAAAATTGAAACACTGGATGCTGACAATAACTGGAAGTTGGTAACCGACCAATCCCAAACCACTTCAACAGATAAAATCCGCATTGAGAATATAAATGAAAAAATATTCGGACGTTTTATAAGAGTAACTTTTACCAAATTGCCTGAAGGGAAATCAGCAAAACTGGCTGAATTTGAGGTTTTTGGTTCTATTTCCAAATAATAAAATTTTAATTATTGAAGTCTGATCGAAATGAGTAAAGTGAGTAATCTTTTTTAAAATAATTTAGAAAGTGCTACGAAAACTTCGTATAGCATCCCGCTTTAAAAAATGTTCCCTTCGGAAAGCCCAAGTTACAACGGATTTGGGCATTAGATTTAATACAAAGTGGTGTTGTATTTGTGAAATTTTGCAAATCTGAAAATGGTCTTAATTTAGCTCAAAATCTCCTGTAACAGGAAACGTTGTGTACAACCTTACCCCATCAACATTTTATTATGATAAAATTTAAAAACTGACGCATAGCTTCATTAAATGGATTTAGAATTGATGACTGCTATTTTGATGAGGTCTTTACTAATCACATAAACTTTAAATAAACTAATTTCTACAAAATGAAAACTAAATTTTTAATTCTTCTTTTTATTGCATTCTCTTATGCTGTAAATGCTCAATCATGTATTTGGGTTAGCAGTACAGAAGGTAATATATGGAAACAATCGTCAATAAATTTGCTTAAAAAAGCAACTACATCCTCAACTATCGAAATAAATGGTAATGAAAATATAACGACATTCAAATCTTGGGGGACATGTTTTAACGAACTGGGATGGGATGCACTAAATCAGCTTCCACGTAAGCAACAAGAAATTCTTCTAAGTCAGCTTTTTTCGCCCGATGGTGACTTGCATTTTACAATTGGTCGTTTATCTATGAATGCTAACGATTATGCCCGTGAATGGTATAGTTGTGATGAGAATGATGGAGACTTCCTACTGAAACATTTTAATATTAACCACGATAAAACGACTTTAATCCCTTATATTAAAGCTGCCCAACAATACAACCCTAATATGACTTTCTGGATTTCTCCGTGGTCACCTCCATCTTGGATGAAAGTGAATCACAATTATTCTGTTAGCAGTAGTAATAAATATAATCAATTATCATCATTGTCTGACGTTGCTCTTTATGAAGATAATACTGAAAAAGATTCAAAGGTTTTTCCAAAACAATTAACAGTTAACGATTTTCTTATACAAGACCCTCGCTACCTTAAAACCTATGCAAACTATTTCTGCAAATTTATTGCAGCATATAAAGAACAGGGTATACCTATTATTATGGCAATGTTTCAGAATGAGCCATGGAGTTATACAATTTATCCAGGTTGTGCATGGACAGCCGAGGGTATAATTCGTTTTAATTCAGAATATTTAGCTCCTGCACTAAAAGAGCAACATCCCAATGTGTCGCTTTATCTTGGTACAATTAATACAAATCGCTATGAAGTTATAGACCAAGTGCTTTCTGATTCTCGAATGCCGCAAACTATAAAAGGAATTGGTTTTCAATGGGAAGGTGGACAGATTCTGCCTAAAATACGAGCCAAATATCCGCAATACAAATATGTTCAATCAGAAAGTGAATGTGGTTGGGGTTCGTTCGATTGGAAATCGGCCGAGCATACTTTTAGCCTTATGAATTATTATTTAGGCAATGGATGTGAAGAATATACTTTCTGGAATTCGATATTGTGTGATGATGGAGTTAGCAATTGGGGTTGGAAACAAAATGCGTTGATTCGCGTTGATTCAAAAACAAAAACAGCAACCTATACACCTGAATATTATGCAGCAAAACACTTTAGTCACTACATAACCTCCGGGTCTAAAATAGTAGTTTATAAGCATGACAAAGACGATAAATTACCTTTATTGGTAGTATCTAACCCTCAGGGAAAATATGTTGTTATTGCAGGTAATTTCAATGAAGAGAATAAAAATATAAACGTAAAATTCGGCGAACGCTATTTGAATGTAACGCTTCAGCCTCATTCTTTTAATACTTTTCAATTAAAGTAGTTTCAAATATTCTCTTCCCACTAATTACTTTATTATACAAATAAAAATTTCGGCCATTGAATGCGTCGACCTCACTAACGAAGCCTTTCTCAGAAACAAGAATATCAAGGCCTATTATCAAGGTTATGATTGTATTCAATAGCTGGAAGTTAGTAATCGACCAATCCAAAACGACTTCAACTGATAAAATCCGCATTGAAAATATAAATGAAAAAATATTCGGACCTTTTATAAGAGTAATTCTTACCAAATTGCCTAAAGGGGAATCAGCAAAACTGGCTGAATTTGAGGTTTTTGGTTCTATTTCCAAATAATAAAATTTTAATTATTGAAGCTTGGTCGAAATGAGTAAAGAGAGTAATCGTTTTTTAGATAATTTAGTGAGGCTGTCCAAAAAGACAGCCTCATTCAGTTTTAAAAGATCCCGGTTTTTTTAATTCTCCTTGGAAGATTTATGCTTCATTGCTGAATTTTGCTTCTTTATAAAAGCGGTATTTTACATACTACAAAGCCATATAAAATTGATGCAAAATTTATTTTCTATAAAAAACCACATTATTATAAAAGTTAAAATTTTTATAAAAAGATTAAAACATTTTACAAAATAAACTTTTTAGTATATTTTTGCCTTGTAAAATAATATTATGATGTTGACAAAAGCTGAAAGAACAAAACAATTTATTATAGAAACGGCAGCTCCAATTTATAATCAAAAAGGAATTTCAGGAGCTAATATTGATGATGTCCTTGATGCCACTAAATTAACAAAAGGGTGTCTTTATGGTCATTTTGAAAACAAAGAAGATCTCTCCTTGCAGGTTATTGATTATATGATTGAAAATAATTCCAAAAAATTAGTTTCAATGATCAGCAAAGAGAAAACTGCTAAAGGAAAAATATTTACCTATTTTGATTTTTATAAAGATCCAATAGAAACTCATATTAAAGGAGGCTGTCCTTTAATTAATATGGCTGTTGAATCTGACGATAATTTTCCTCTTGTTAGGGAAAAAATAGCCGGAGTATTTAGACAAGGCCAAAATATGTTTGTTGAAATTTTAAAACAAGCTATTCAAAATGGGGAATTTTCTAACGACCTGATACCTGAAATTTATGCTTTCAAAGCTGTTGCCGCAATTGAAGGAGCTGTTGTTATGTGCCGCATTATGAACACAGCAAAACCAATGCAGGGATTGATAAAAAGTCTGAAAGCCGAATTAGAGAATTATTCAGTTTAATTTTTTTATCTTAAAATATACTTTTTAGTCTATTTTAAAACAAATTAATCAGTTAATAAATCTAAATATATCAGTAAAAAAGTCTAATATAATATACTAAAAAGTCTAAAAATAATCTAAAAACCAATTTATAAAATAAAATAATTATGAAACAAACAATTTTAATAACAGGCGCATCATCAGGTTTTGGTTTGCTAATTGCAAACGAACTACACAAAAAAGGGTACAACGTAATTGGTACAAGCAGAAACCCTGAAAAGTATATATCAAAGTTACCATTCAAAATGATAGCTTTAGACCTTGATTCAGAGCAATCCATAAACACTTTTTCTGAAAGAATTTTTAAGGAAATAAGTCAGTTAGATATTCTCATAAATAACGCGGGCTTTTTAGTTTCAGGAATTGCGGAGGAAATACCCATTGAGTTAGGAAGACAACAATTAGAAACTAATTTTTGGGGAACCATCAAGGTAACTAACGCTGTATTACCGCATTTTAGAAAACAAAAATTTGGTAAAATAATTACTGTGGGTTCAATTGTTGGGCTTGTATCATTCCCTAATGCTGCTTACTATGCCGCTTCTAAACACGCATTGGAAGGGTATTTCAAATCATTGCGTTATGAATTGAATGAGTTTAATATTAGTGTTGCCATGATTGAACCGGCTGCTTTTAAAACAAGTATTTTAGATAATTCATCATCACCATTAACGAAAATTGAAGATTATAATTCGTTAAGGAAAAAAATTGAAAAATTCACAAACGACTTAGTAGAACAAGCCGAAGATCCTAAAATGGTTGCAGAAAAAGTGCTTAAAGTAGTTCAAACGGATAAGCCTAAATTTAGGAACATTGTGGGTAAGGGTACTTCTACTTTACTCAATCTTCAACATTTTGCTTATGGGATTTTAGAAAAAAATGTTCTCAAACAATTAAACAAATCTTAAAAAAATAATAAAAAAATGGAAAATAATGCATTAACAACAGAGACACAATACGCAGATATTGATAACAAAAAAATTGGCTACCGAAAAATTGGGAATGGAGCACCTATTATTCTTGCCAACCGTTTTAGAGGAACATTAGATACTTGGGATCCCTTGTTTCTTGACTTATTGGCTGAAACCAATACTGTAATTACTTTTGACTATTCAGGTATTGGTTATTCTGAAGGTGAATTGCCACTGGATTTACATCTTGTAGCAGCAGAGGTGGTAAAAATAGCTGACTATCTTAATATTGATAAATTTGTAGTAGGTGGTTGGTCGTATGGAGGACTTATTGCTCAATACACAACATTTTTATACCCAACAAGAGTACTGAGTACAATCGTTATTGGCAGTAATCCAATGGGTAAAAATGAAACACCTCTTTCTCCTGTCTTTTTGGAAAAAGCATTGAAACCGGATTATGATTTAGAAGATATAATTACACTTTTCTTTGAACCAAAATCTGAATCAAGCAGAATTGCTGCACAAGCGTCAGCTGTAAGAATTGCTCAACGACTTGACCAATCAAAAGTTCCGGCAACACAAGAAATATTTCAACGCTTTTTCGCTCCTTCAGAGCAATTAGCATTAGACAAGGATAACTTTAGAGAAGCATATAAAACTTTACAAACACCTGTATTGGCGATTTCTGGAGATAATGATATTTCTTTTGCTGTAGAAAATTGGTTTCCTCTGCTTCAAAAAGCTCCTTCTCTTCAGCATATTATTTTTCCAAATACTGGTCATGCGCCACATTATCAATACCCTGAATTAGCCACATCGTATATTAAAACTTTCATTAAAAATACGAATAATTAAAATGAAAAAGTTTTTAATTACATTTATGCTAATGATAGGTTTAATTAGCAGTTTATTTTCACAGACTAATAATTCTGAAATTATGAAAACTTCAAATGCCCAAAATGGAAACTACACTTATGCTACAGTTCCCACTAAATTTGTAGAAGCTAACGGTATAAAATTCGCATACAGATCCTATGGTAAGCAAGGTGACATACCTGTTATTTATCTCAACCACTTAACGGCAAACCTTGATAACTGCGACCCAAGAATTATGGATGCCATTGCGGCACATCGCCATATTATTTCTTTTGATTACAGGGGCGTAGGTGCTACTACAGGTGAGCAGGGTACAAGCATTCCAGACATGGCAAAAGACGCGATTGCCTTTATCCATACCCTTGGGTACAAGCAAGTGGATATTATGGCATTTTCTATGGGTGGTTTTATTACACAAGAATTACTTTTGCAAGAGCCGACTTTAGCTCGTAAAATTATTCTTGCGGGAACCGGACCAAGAGGTGGAGAAGGAGTTAGTGATGTGGTTGGTTTAACGTATAAGGATATTTTAAAAGGTCTGTTCACATTCAGAGATCCTAAATTTTATCTATTTTTTACTCAAAACAAAGTAGGTAAAGAAGCGGCCCGTGATTTTTTAAAACGTCTGAAAGAAAGAACTGAGAACCGTGATGAAAAAGTAAAATTTAGTGTATTGAAAAATCAGCTTAAAGCTATTGAAACATGGGGACATGACAAGCCTGCCGATTTAAGTGTTTTCAAACAATCCATATTAGTAGTAAATGGCGATAATGACAGAATGGTACCAACGCCTAATTCGTATGATTTAGCAAAGCGGTTTCCTAATGCTGAAAAAGCAATAATTTATCCAAATTCAGGACATGGCGGTATTTTTCAATATCACGAAGAATTTCTTAAAAAAGCAATACCATTTTTAAATAAATAAAATGAAAAATATATCATTAGGAATTATCTTGAGTATAGTTGCATTATTTGATGTTAATGCTCAAAGGGCAAAACCTCTAAAGGTTGCAACAAATGTAAAATCAGAAAAGCATATATCTTCATCTATATTATTATGGATGCGGACAGATAAATCGCGTCAAGATGGAATGAACCGTTGGAAAGGACCACATTCAAAGATAATTTCTGCAAATAAAGGACTCTTGGAATACCGTCAAATACATTTTGCAGAAAACAATACAGGTTTATGGCCAGCAATTAGTGGCGTTGAAACGAACATTCCTCAAAATCGTAAAATTGATGGTGTAGCTGATGTTACATTAAAAAATCTATTTTCACTATTTAGAGGTAAAAAACAAAATAAATTGGCTTATACCGATGAAGTAAATTTGTTTAAACGAACCATTCTTTATGCCGCTTTTCCTCATTCTTATTGGTACAAAGTAGCAGACACTGATACTAAAATTGGAGCAAATGCAATGGTTTTTTTTAGAAAAAAGGACAGTGTAAGCGATACCGATTTTAAAAAGTTTATAAATGACGAATTTACGCCTATACTTGCCAATACTGGAATGCTTAAAGAATTGAGAAATAAAGTTTATAATCCCTGGAAACAAAAACAATGGAACACTCCAAATGTAGCCCATGACAATGATAAGGCAGATCAGTTTCAAGCTTCTATTATGCTTGGTTTCGCAAATAAAAGTGAAATGGAAAAATTCTTTAAAAGCGAAGTAATTAAAAAACTTTCTGACAGAATTGCTGCCTACTGTTCAGCAGTTGATGCTTATGATGTTTTTGAAACAATCACCTTTGTAAAAGATGGTAAACAAATTCAATAATTAAAGTAAAAAACAGAACTGATGAAAGCATTCATAGTAAAAAAATACGGTAAAAAAGAAAGATTACATTTAACGGATTGGGCTGAACCTACTGTAAATGAAAATGATGTATTGGTACAAGTACATTCGGCAGGTGTTAATGTGATAGATTTACTCATACGAAATGGGGATTTCAAACTTTTTCTACCCATGAAACCGCCTTTTCTATTGGGACGTGATGTGGCAGGTATAGTCATAAAAACGGGTTCAAAAGTTAGTAAGTTCAAAGTTGGAGATGAAGTTTATTCTAGTTCAGGCGATCATCATCTGGGTACTTATGCTGAATACATTTCTATTAATGAAAATGATGTAGCATTCAAGCCCAAAAATCTATCAATGGATGAAGCTGGTTCTATTCCGTTGGTTGGTTTAACTTCTTGGCAGGCACTTGTAGAAATAGGAAAAATTAAAAAAGGTCAAAAAGTCTTTATTCAAGCAGGTTCGGGTGGCGTGGGTACATTCGCTATTCAATTAGCAAAACATTTAGGTGCTTTTGTAGCAACAACTACAAGCTCAAAAAATATAGACTTAGTAAAAAGCCTTGGTGCAGATTTAATTATTGATTACAAAACCGAAGATTTTGAAAACAAATTGAAAGACTACGATTTGGTATTGCACAGCAATAAAGATTCAAAAATTCTTGAAAAATCATTACGTATTTTAAAATCTGGCGGACAATTAATTTCTCTAGTCGGACCACCAACACCTGAATTTGCCGATGCACTTGGTTTGTCTTGGCCTTTAAAATTGGTGATTAACCTATTAAGTTTTAGTGCAAGAAAAAAGGCAAAGAAACGGAATGTATCTTTTAAATTCCTGTTTATGAAAGCAGAAGGAAAACAATTGGGAGAAATAACCAAACTAATAGAAGCAGGAATTATTAAACCGGTCATTGATAAAGTGTTTCCCTTTGAGCAAACCAATGAAGCATTGTCTTACGTTGAAACTGGTCGGTCTAAAGGGAAAGTTGTTGTTAAAGTAAAGTAGTTCTGTATGTGTGGGGTTTTCGTTAAAGTTTGCTAAAGTCAGTCTCTGAAAAGATTTCAGTTTAGTTGCAAATAAATATAGGAAGGTATTTGTCAATTATACTTACTCTGATAAATATAACAATTCATATAACTTCTAGGAAATCTCCTCTTTGTGTTTTAATTGCAATTATCTAAAGAAAATGTATAGTAGATATTAAGATTTTTAGAGATATGGTTATTTTAATATATTCGAACCTGAAGTCGGAACGGCTTGTCAATGCTAAGTTTTTATTTTTATAAAAAGCAATGTGCCACGATTCTGTCACAAAATTTAAAACGTACAAAATTGATTTAATAATAAATTTAAATGCCTTAACTTTTTGCGGAAAAAAAGGTATCAACTCCAAAAATGAGATCAATAATAATCACCATAATGTAATTACATTCACAATAATTATTGCGTTTTCTCAAATTTTATAGGATTTCATAAAACCACATTAAGATTGACTACAAATTACTTTAGCTGCCGACTTTGCTAATTTAATTGGTAACGAACTTTCAGTCCCTTTGCTTCGCAGAATTGCACCTTCAAATAACATGATAACCTGAATAGCCAGCGATTCACTTTCTTTAATTTTTGCCTCTACTAGATACTTTTCAATGAGTCCCTTTAGTGCATTAGTATGGACATCACAGGCTGATTCTATTTCTATTGCCTTATGGGCATATTCTGTTTTTGCATTCATTGCAAAGCAACCGTTAAGATTACCAGCATCCACTAGCTCAACAAGAAAGTCAAAAATCATTAAAGCCTTATCAACTGGTTTGTCTAATGTAGATTTTTCTATATAATCGCTTATTGCTCTATACGTGATTTGGTGGTAATAATTAAGGGTAGCAATAATCAGCCCCTCTTTTGATGTGAAGTGTTTGTAAAGTGTTCGTTTGGATATTCCAGTACTATCAACGATGGCGTCTACGCCGGTGGCATGAAAACCGTTCTTGTAAAAAATGTCATATGCACTTTTAATCATTTCGTCCCTTTTTTGGGATTTTGAAACTTGATTTATTTTTTTTTCCATGAATAAAAAAATTTCTTGCAAATGTAAACCGTTTAGTTTACATTTGCAACATGTAAACAGATTGGTTTACATGTTATGGACATAACATCTAAAAAAAACAAACACAATTTAAATATTTTCAAAATGAAAGAAAAAAATAAAATGGGGACTGCGGTAGTAACTGGTGCATCGTCAGGTTTAGGTGAGGTATTTGCCGAAAGATTAGCAAAACGTGGTTACGATTTAAAATTGGTAGCACGCCGTAAGGACAGATTAGATGTACTGGCAGAAAAATTAGAAGGCAAGTACGGAATTAAGGTAACCAACTTAGTTGCGGATTTAGGTTTAGATACAGATTTAGAAAAAGTAGCTGAAGTGTTAAGAAATGATAAGAGTATAACATTGCTTATTAACAATGCAGGTACTTCTACACTTACGTCCGTTACTAAGACTAGCGTGATGAAACAAAAGGAGATGGTAAATGTAAATGTAACTGCGTTAATGCTATTATCTGGTGCTATTCTACCGCAGTTTTTAGAGAGAAATGAAGGTACTTTAATTAATATAGCTTCGGTACTTGGATTTTATTCCTTACCTATAAGTGCTATCTATAGTGGTACAAAAGGGTTTGTAGTTCAGTATACCAAAGGGTTACAAGAAGAAGTAAAAGGAACAAATATTCATGTTCAGTTGGTAAATCCTGCAACAACTGCAACAGAAATATGGGAAGTTGGTGGCGTTCCACTATCTGCATTGGAACAGTCGACAATAATGACATCTGAAAATTGTGTTGATGCCATTCTTTCTGGACTAGATAAAGGCGAATTACTGACACATCCGTCTGTAAATGATCAAAATCTAATTGATGCTTACGAAGATGCCCGTATAAAATTAATGCAAGGTTCACAAACTGGTCAACCTGCGGAACGATATACCAAAAATTAGGAATTTGGACCTTTGCTTACGGAATTTTAGAAAAAAATATTCTTAAACAATTAAATAAATAATCAAAGTATTCACTGTAAACAAATAAATCAATAAAGTTAAAATAATTAAAAAAATGAAAGCAATAATATTAAATGAAGCAGGCAGTGTTGATAATCTACGATATATAGAAACCTCAAAGCCAACTATTAAAAGTAATGAAGTTTTGGTAAAAACAATTTCATTAAGTGTAAATGTAATTGATTATAAAGTAAGGTCAAATGATGGAGCGCTGAATTGGATTCTTGGCGCAGACAGACCCGCGATTATTGGTTGGGATTTGTCAGGAACAATAGTTGAAGTTGGTGATGACGTAACCGATTTCAAAATTGGTGATGCCGTTTTTGGAATGGCAAATTTCCCAGGAAAAGGAAATGCTTATGCAGAATTTGTTGCAGTACCATCAGCACATTTAATCTTAAAGCCTACAAATGTTTCTCATCAAGAAGCAGCATCGGCTACACTTGCAGCTCTTACGGCTTGGCAAACTTTGGTAGAAAGAGGGAATGTAAAAAAAGGAGACAAAGTGTTAATTCACAGAGCGTCGGGCGGGGTTGGACACTATGCCACACAAATTGCTAAACATTTTGGAGCTTATGTAATAGGTATATCATCAGCAAAAAACAGAGAATTTGTTTTACAAAATGGAGCAGATAAACATATAGATTATACAACAGAAAATTTTCAAGACATAGTTTCAGATGTTGATTTTGTGTTAGATACCATTGGAGGAGATACTATTTTAAAATCATTAGATATAACAAAACAAGGCGGAACAATTGTTTCAATTGCATCTAGCAATCTTTCTAATGAAGAGCTTGAAAAAGCAAAATCAAAAGATGTGAATTTATCATTTCTACTTGTACAGTCATCAGGTGAAAACATGTTGCAACTTTCACAACTAATGGAAAAAGGAATACTAAAATCACATATTTTTAAAACATTCACTTTTGACCAAATGGGCGATGCGCATTTGTATTTAGAAAAAGGCAGAACTGTTGGTAAAATTGTAGTGAATATTTAAGAACAGGCAGACCCCAAAATAAAGTTATCCTAATAATTTTTCGCATATATCTCGACAATGGTTTTTAATACAAATAATAGAAACCATCATTTAGATATATGAGTAATTTTTTAAAATTAAAAAATGAAACAAATAATCAATATTTTAGTAGTACTGGGGATTGTCCCTTTGTTTGTATTAGGTGCAGTAAATGTATTTGCTCCTTTAAATACTTTTGATTTATATGGCATTAAACCATTAGGCATAATGACTTATAGTACATTTAGAGGAGCCATAGGCGGTATGCTTATTGGTGGAGGTTTAATAATGCTTATGGGTTTAATCACCAAAAACAAAACTTGGTATCAAGCCTCTTTATTGCTAATAGCTGTAATACTCACTTGCAGAATTATTAGTGTACTATTTGACGGCTGGACAAATGATTTATTACCGGCAGTTATAACAGAATTGTATATAGTTGTTGTAATGTTTTTTGCCTCAAAACAATTAGATGCTTCTAAAAAATAAAAAGCGTTTACTTAAATAATTGAAAATAAAAACGAAGTTCTATTAGGAATAGTTCTCAATGCCTGAAATTCACAATTGGCCAGAGCTGATAAATTATTTGACAGATGAACAGCTCTCTCAAAGCATTGGAATTAATAGAAATTGCGGAATATATTTACTTGGCCACTTAACCGCAATTTGACCACTTTACCGAAAACAAAAAAACCGCCTCAAGTTTTTGAACAAGAGACGGTTTTGTTTTTAGATAATTATTTATTCTTTGATAATCTTTTTCACGATAATTTCATTACCATTTTTGATGTTCAAGAAATACATTCCGGTAGGCAATTTATCCAAAGACATCACTTCTAAAGTACTGGTCAAAGCTTGGGACTGCAATTTCATTCCTAATGAATTGTATAGTTCAAGTGTATCACCGCTGCGGACTTCACTTACTTTTATGTTCAATAGGCTGGTAACAGGATTAGGATAAACGGTTACGCCTTTAGCAGTATTTTGATTTTCTATACTATTTGAGGTTTTATCACTGTTTTTGCTTTCTATTTTAGCCGAAGCTGTGCAAGAACCTAGTTTGTCACCATGATTCAAATGCGATTGAACTGAATTGGAACTCACACAAATTTCTTTATTATTATGACAAACCATAACTTTATCATTAGAGTTGCCACACTGTACATTTATCGTTTTAATCACGATAGAAGCTGTTGTTAGACAACCTTTAGCATCAGTTATTATCACAGTGTATGTTCTTGCATCTGATACCGAGATGGCTTGCGCTGTCTGGTTTGTACTCCATAAATAAGTGTAAGGAGCTGTTCCTCCAGCTGGAGTCGCTGTAATACTAAGGGATGTTGGGCCATATCCAATATAGATGGTGTTTTTTTCGTCAACAGCAGCATTAAGGGCATACACGTTTGGAATCGTTGCGGTCAATTGAATCGCATTGGTATCGTCACAATCCGTATGGTTAGTTACACCACAGGCTGTAAGAGTATTTGAACCTAATCCATCTCCATCGTTATCAGCATATAAAATTTTGCTGTCATCACAATCAGTGTTGTTGGCAGCATACCCTTGAGGAGCAACAGATACACACAACATTGCTGTTACAGTGGATCCAAATCCATCCTTATCGGCATCCACATAATATTGGATTGGCTGATGAACAGTCGCATCGCTATCATTACAATCGGTGTTGTTGGCAGCATATCCTTCAGGAGCTATTGATGCGCACAACATTGCTGCTGCAGTCGATCCAAATCCATCCTTGTCGGCATCCACATAATATTGGATTGGCTGATGAACAGTCGCATCGCTATCATTACAATCGGTGTTGTTGGCAGCATAACCTTCAGGAGCAGTAGACGCGCACAACATTGCTGTTACGGTGGATCCAAATCCATCCTTGTCGGCATCCACATAATATTGAATTGGCTGATGAACAGTTGCATCGCTATCATTACAATCGGTGTTGTTGGCAGCATACCCTTCAGGAGCTATTGATGCGCACAACATTGCTGCTGCAGTCGATCCAAATCCATCCTTGTCGGCATCCACATAATATTGGATTGGCTGATGAACAGTCGCATCGCTATCATTACAATCGGTGTTGTTTGCAGCATACCCTTCAGGAGCTATTGATGCGCACAACATTGCTGCTGCAGTCGATCCAAATCCATCCTTGTCGGCATCTACATAATATTGAATTGGCTGATGAACAGTCGCATCGCTATCATTACAATCGGTGTTGTTGGCAGCATATCCTTCAGGAGCAGTAGACGCGCACAACATTGCTGTTACAGTCGATCCAAATCCATCCTTGTCGGCATCTGCATAATATTGGATTGGCTGATGAACAGTCGCATCACTATCATTACAATCGGTATTATTGGCAGCATAACCTTCAGGAGCAGTAGACGCGCACAACATTGCTGTTACAGTCGATCCAAATCCATCCTTATCGGCATCTGTATAATATTGAATTGGCTGATGAACAGTCGCATCATTATCATTACAATCAGTGTTGTTCGTAGCGTATCCTTCAGGAGCTACAGATAAGCACAACATTGCTGCTGTAGTCGATCCAAATCCATCCTTATCGGCATCTGCATAATATTGAATTGGCTCATGAACAGTTGCATCGCTATCATTACAATCGGTGTTGTTGGCAGCATATCCTTCAGGAGCAGTAGACGCGCACAACATTGCTGCTGCAGTCGATCCAAATCCATCCTTATCGGCATCAACATAATATTGAATTGGCTGATGAACAGTCGCATCATTATCATTACAATCACTATTGTTCGTAGCGTATCCTTCAGGAGCTACAGATGAGCACAACATTGCTGCTGCAGTCGATCCAAATCCATCCTTGTCGGCATCTGTATAATATTGAATTGGCTCATGAACAGTTGCATCGTTATCATTACAATCGGTATTGGTGGTAGCATAACCTTCAGGGGCTTCATTTACCGTAAATAAAGCACTGGTAGTTGATCCAAAACCATCACGATCAGTATCTAAATAATACGTCTTATTAATGGTTAGCGGTTGTGCAACTGAAGTTGCAGCATTGTAGATGTCATTACCTGCTTGTGAAGCAGTGATAACAGCAGAACCTGCAGCTATAATATGAATTTTGTTATCTACAATTGTTGCTACAGAGGTATTTGAACTGCTATATGTTACAGGAAGCCCTGAAGAGGCAGCTGCTCCAGCATCAAAATCAGCATCGCTGATAGATTTAGCTCCAATTGAAGCAAAACTAAAAGTTTGTTCTTTTTTTACTATTGTTAAAACTTGCGTCTGCGTTGGTGCAGCATTGTAACCTGTATTTCCTGCCTGCGAAGCGGTAATAGTTGAGGTTCCGGGAGCAACAATATGCAGCTTTCCGTCTACTATACTTGCTACAGCTATATTTGAACTGGTATAACTAGCTGCCAGTCCTGAAGTTGCTGTTGCAGGAGAAAAATCAGCGTCGCCCATTTCTTTTTGTAAAGTCGTTTTAAGAGCAATAGTCTGACTTGATTTAGCACTTTCGACAATCTCAGTGGCACTTAAAGCTTTGTTGTAAATTTTAAATTCATCAATTGAGCCTTTAAACATTGGATCAGGCCATTGAGATTTACCCAAATAGTTTTGATTGGTACTACCTATCGTTGAAGGTTTTATAGTGATACCGGTATTCGTTGCTACTAAAGTTCCATTTATATAAATACGACAAGTATTTCCTGACTGGGTAACTGCAAAGTGTGTCCAAGTGTTAAGCGGGGTGGTAAAATTATAGGTAATACCCTGTTCTGAGCCTCCATTTTTAATAGCATAACGAATCGAACCTGTACTTCCCGTTTGAACGGATAAAAACATATATTTTGATGTTCCTGTGCCGAAGTCAAAAACGCGCATCCAGTTAGCCAAAGCATCCATTTTTACCCATGATGATATGGTAAAATCATTTAGTGTACTTACAATTCCAGTTGGCAACGTAGCATAAGCATTGGCTGTTCCATCCAGTTTAAGTGACCGACTGTATTTACCTGCATCTCTAGCAGCTGTGGCGGCCAATGTTCCGTGATTACCTCCCCAGTTGTCAATAGCGCGTGTTCCACTTGCCTCATCAAATTTCAGGTAGGTCAGCTGTCCTGTATTAGGAGTTGCCACCACTTCTGTGCTGGAAGAATTTTCCGTACTACCATCAACAGAAGAAACCACATAGTAATAAATAGTACCATTGCTAATTGCAGTATCGGTAAATTTTGTATTGGCAGTATTTCCGATAGTAGTATAAGGTCCACCTGAAGTGGTAGAACGTTTAATGTTATAGCTAAAATTCTGGATAGGATCCCATTCGATGATGTTTTTAGTATCACCAGATGCCACGGTAACATTGCTTATTGCAATATTTTGTACTGTTAAAGTGATTATTTGTGTACCTGTAATGCTGCCGTTAGCCGCAGTTAAGGTTACAGTAAAAACACCGAATTGTGTAGGAGTACCCGATATTATACCTGTAACACTGTCAACAGTTAAACCAGTAGGTAAACCTGTTGCAGTAAAATTGCTTAAGGCTTTGTTACTAATGGTATAAGTAAATGGTTTACCAATCAAAGTAGTGAGTTGTGTGTCGTTTGTAAGAACAACTGTCAAAACTTTTGCTTGTGAAGCTGCTGGCCAGTATACGCTGTTTCCTGCTTGAGAAGCAGTAATATTTGCAGTTCCGGTAGAAACAACATGAACTTTACCATTTACAATAGTCGCCACTGATTCGTTTGAACTGCTATAAGTTACAGGAAGCCCTGAAGAAGTGGTAGCAGAAGGGTCAAAATCATCATCACCCATTACTTTTTGAGCAATAGAATTCAGCGTTATCGTTTGGTTTTGATAAGTTCCTGCAATTTCAGTTGCACTTAAAGATCTGCTATATATTTTAAACTCATCAATTGCACCTTTATACATAGGGTCAGGCCATTGAGATTTACCCAAATAGTTCTGATTAGTGCTTCCCAAGTCAGACGGTTTAATAGTTACGGCAGTATTAGTTGCAACTAACGCTCCGTTAATGTACATGCTACAAGTACTTCCAGATTGGGTAATTGCAAAGTGAGTCCAGGTTTTAAGAGGAGTAGTATAATTATACGTCATCCCTTGTTCTGTTCCACCGTTTTTAATTGCAAAACGTACCTGACCTGATGCTCCTGCCTGAGCGGATAAAAACATATACTTAGATGTTCCGGTTCCAAAGTCAAAAACTCGCATCCAGTTAGCCAACTCATCCATATTTACCCATGCTGTTATCGAATAGTCAGCTAAAGTGCTAACAATTCCAGTAGGTAAGCTAGCATAAGAGCTAGCAGTTCCGTCCAATTTAAGTGCTTGTCCGTTTCTACCTGAGCTACGGCTTGCAGTGGCTGCTAATGTTCCGTGGTTTGCACCCCAATTGTCAATGCCGCGTGTTCCGCTTTGTTCATCAAATTTCAGGTAAGTAATTTGCCCGATATTAGGTGTTGCAACCACTTCGGCACTGTTAGGGTTTTCCGCAATAGTATCAACAGAAGAAACTACATAATAATAAGTACTACCGTTAGTAACAGCTGTATCAGTATATTTTGTTCCAGTAACAGTTCCGACGGTCGTATAAGGACCTCCAGAAGTAGTTGAACGCTTAATATTGTAGCTGAGATTTTGAATAGGTTCCCATTCAATAATGTTTTTAGTGTCACCTGATGCCACTATTACATTGTTTACTACAATATCTTGTACTGTCAAAGCTAAAGTTTGAGTACCTGTTGTACTGCCGTTGGAAGCTGTTAAGCTAATAGGAAAAATACCATATGCTGTTGGTACTCCAGATATTACACCCGTAGTGATGTCAATGCTTAAACCAGCAGGCAATCCAGTAGCATTAAAGCTGGTCGGGGATTTGATACCTGTAATAGTATAAGTAAATGGTTTGTTTAGCAACGTAGTTTCTACTGCTGAACTAGTAATAACAACCGGTAGGGTACGGTCGTCTAATAACTGTACATCATTACCTGTTCCTCCTTTATAGGTGATGCGTAGATTATAACCACCTATGTTAAGTATGGCCATTTCCGGTAAATCCTTAAAGGTTCCTGTTATAGCTACTGTCCCTGTATTATCAATAAGCGTATATGCTGTTCCAGATGGTAATGTACTTCCAATACTGCTTATGGTTAATTTTGGACTGTTAACCAAGTTTACGCTAGTTACATTGATTTTGTCTCCAATGGCAGTATCCAGATTAATTTCTCCTTTATAAGTGGCATCTGCATTTAGGGTTAGTGCTCCTATAGTAAGTGTACCTATTCCCAGATATCCTGGTTCAAGGATAGCACCTGGTCCTGATCCAGTTCCGATAGTGGCTGGAGCTGTACTTTTTCCTGATCCTGCAAATATTCCCTCTTCTACAATTACCGGGCTGACAAAAACACCAGAGGTTGGGTTATTACCTAAAAGGAATCTTCCTTTTTTAATTGTGGTGGTACCACCATAGGTATGATTCCCGCCAAAAGCCAAGTCGCCAGTCCCTACTTTTTCTACATTAAGAAAATTAGCAAAGGTTCCTGAAAAATAACAATTGGTATTTAAAGCACCGATACTGATTATCGGAGAACCTCCTACGTTGTTACGCAGATAACCTCTTCCTGAAAGTCCTCCAAAATGCAGCGTACCTGTTTGAAACTGGAGACTGTGGCAATCCACGCCATTTGCATCCAGCAGCCAATGTGCTTTGGCACTTCCTGATTCCGGTACTTCAAAACGTACTCGTTGATTACCACTACGCAGTTTCGATATAAATGTTCCTGTAAAGCCGCTGTTATCTCCCAAAAGATGTAAACCGGCATAGGTATTTCCATCGTGTTCCAATGTACCGCTGCCAATAAGCCTTCCTCTTAGGTTCAGCGCCCAGCTGGTTTCATACATGTAGCTTTTTTTCCCCGAAGTTACTTCAATATCATTGTAAATGGTAGCATCTCCCGACTCAGAGTATAATGAACCTCCATTCATGATAATTTTTCCAGTTCCTAAAGGACCAGCAGTTGGTATGCTTTGAGTTCCCGTTCCAGTGCCAGCTATTCCAATTCCATTTTGTGGAGGCCAGCCACCGATAGTTCCGTTAATAGTTGTATCGCCCGAGTAAGTATTAGCCCCTGAGATAAACAGGAGTCTGCTTCCGGTTTTTAGAAGACTTCCCGTACCAGTTATACTTCCTGAAAGATTTATACCCTCGGTATTGGTATTCACGTTCAATTGGCTGTTTAGATTCACTGGCGTAGTTATGGTTTGATAACTTGCAGAATTGTTAACAAGATCGCTTTTCAAAGTAATCCCATTTCCTCCAATGGTATAGGAGTTGGCATCAGAACCAAAAAGTATTCTGGAAATTTCCAGACCAGTCATGTCATTGGTTAAAGTACTTTCTGCTGAAGCGTTGAAAGTCATAATGGCAGGACTTGTAGGTACTGCGTCTTCCAACCAATTAGACGCCTGATTCCAGATTGCTGATGATGGGGTGGGACTCCAAGTAATGGTATTTGAACCAGCAACTCCGAAAGTTTCTGGTGAATTCCCGCTTTCTTGGGTATTACCAACCGAAGAAACTACGTAATAGTAAGCATTTCCGTTAGTAAGATTGATGTCTGAGTAAGTGTTTGATGTAACGGAAGCAATAGTGGTATATGGACCACCCATGGCTGGACTTCGTTTCACATTATAGGTTTTAGCTCCTGAAGCCAGTTCCCAGCTTAGATCTATTTGTTGGTCTTTGTTAACAACGACAGGTTTAGAAGGTACTGCCGGTGGAACTGATGCAAAAATCTCATTTGAAATTTCGCTTTCCAGTTCTCCAGCTAACGCCGTCACTACGTAATAATTGTTTACTTCCGGCTCTGGCATTGCATCTACATAAGATGTACCGATTATGCCAGATTGTATGATAGTATATGGGCCACCGGCTGAAAGAGAACGTTTTATTGTGTAACTGGTGGCACCAGAAGGAGCTGTCCAAGAAAGGTTGATTTGCGTAGAGTTAACAATGTTTGCCACTAAGTTCGATGGCATAGTCGGTGCCGCACTGTTGCTTATATTGATAACCAGCGATGTAGTTCCAGTGCCATTGGCATTTGTAGCACCCAAAGTAACGACTGTTTTTCCTATAGTCGTTGGTGTACCGGAAATAATACCTGTAATTGAATCTAAAGTCAAGCCAGCAGGTAAATCTGCTGCACTATAAGTTGTAGGGGTACCGCTGGCAGTGATAGCATAATTAAATGTAGTTCCAAGAGTGCCGTTAACAGATGTCATACTGCTTATTTCCGGAGATCCTGCAGCTGCAGTTTGGCTATATGCCACATTGCTGAACGTGGCAGTGTTCTGTACCGATGCATTATTTGAGACGGTATAAAATCCCGCATACAAATCAGTTGGAAAACCTGTTGCAGAATAGGCACAACCAATATTGGTCCAGTTGACACCATCCTGAGAATGATACGTAAATATCCTGGTGCCCACACGTTCAATTTTTAACCACCAAGGTGCTTTTGGTTGCCAGTGTCTTCCGACACCGCCGTTCGCCCCGAGATAAATATCCCAAAAACGAGAACCAGGCTCCAGCGATTCGCGTAACATTACGCCACAGCCTCCGGTAGTGAGCGACATATTATCCACTTTTACTACGAGACCGGTATCTCCGTTAACTTTTTTGAAATTGAAACTAAAGGCACTACTGGTTGAAGTTCCTGCACCTTTAAGAGTCCACACTCCGTTATTTAACGAAGCACTGCCTGCCAGTCCTGTATTACCGATGTCTATATGGGTCAGGTTGCTCACCGGCTGCACATGATCGGCAGGATAAAACACAGGGGGTAAACTAACTGCGGTAGAAGTATCCGACGATTTTAGATATAAGAAATCACCTCCGGCACCACCCAACGCAGTTCGCATTCTGTCGGTATTAGGAGTTGGGATCCCTTTTCGAACATTATAAGCACTATAAATAAGATTGGTCATATCACCCACTCTTGCTCCGGGTTGAATCCCCCAGCCAGTCCAATAACTTGCATAACCTCCAAAGGGGATATAGGTCATTGTAGCTCCATCAAAGGCATATTTATGATATAATTCGCCGATAGCCAATACGCGATTGTCTAACTCGGAAAACATGTCTACGTTCTGTTTGTATGCTACTTCTGCACCCCAAGCTAAAGCTGCAACCTGCACGCGCCAGTGGTCGTCCCGGCCTGTATCTCCAACTTCGCCATTGGGTAATGAGTTGCGCATCCCTCCACCGGCGTCCATTCTGTAGACTTCTATCGCTTGATTAAATTTAGTAACATCATTACAAAAAATCGCTGCGCCCAGAGCTATTTTTAGCTGAATAGCACCTTTGTTCTGGTCGCGTAATGGATAAGGTACAAAGGAAGTAGGGAATAACACCTGAGAAAAATACTTTTCTACATGTTCAGTATTTGCCTGGGTCCAGCCAGGATAAGTATAGCGGAGTATTTCGGCTCCTGTAGCCCAGAATTGGGCGTAGTCTCCAATATCAAGCATAGATTCATTACCGTCCCAGCTGGTGTTGGTTACTGCCCAAGCATCGAGCATGTCAGTAGCTTTGCGTGCATAAGCAGTATCGCCGGTAAACCACCACATAAATGCTAAGTTATGTATGGCAATCATATCGCTCTTCCATTGGTCGTTATTTAAATTTGGAGCACGGCTAACCGAAGCAAAGGGACCCCGCATCCAATAATCTAATCTAGATCTTGAGTCATTTTTAAATGCATTGTAAGCCGAAAGCCAAGGTTCCTTGGTAATATTGACCTTCAGCTGATCCAAATCGGTCTGGGTAAAAGGGATACCCGGATGTATGAACGGTTGTTGTCCCGAAATCTGCTGGGTAAACCCGAGAATCAGCAACAAGGTTCCATACAGAAATATGGAGTAAATTTTTTTCATTGGTTTATTTTTTAGATATAATTTTTGTGGTAATTAATATAATTTAACCTTAGATTTTTTACTATATAAAAAGGGTAGGAAACTGTATTGTTCAGGTCGTTTAGAGAAATACAAAATATTAGTATTAAATTAAATTGTATTCTTAATTAAGTATACTTGCCCTTGATATACAATTGACATAATAGCAAGTTTGTTTAGGTTTTGTATTTCTTATTCTGTCATAGGCAATTTTTTTATGTTTTGACTTTTAAAAGACTATGTGCCGATATCGTCTTTAGTAGTCAAACAAAATTATAGCATTAAAATCATCTAACTGTTCTGAACCATGCTGATGTAATTGTGTTTTTTTGTTTTTTTTAATAATAAAAAAACACTTAAAATAATTTTAAATGTAATTGATTGTTAATTTTTTAATTATTTAGGTAAGTATGTAAAAAAAGAACTATTGTTTTAATACTGATTTGGTCAAAGGAAAAAGACAATCTTCAAAAAAAGTTACCTGATTTGACGTTTTATTTTATAAAAAATAAAATCAGTGCAAAAAAAACAGGAAATCATCTCGATTTCCTGTTTTTGAAATAAGGATTAGTTGCTCCTTATTAAGTAGTTTATAAATTTTATTTAATAGTTTTATTGGTTTGTTCCTGACGGATTATTTTTCCGTTTTTTGATTCTTTTACTCAAATTTGGGCAGTTCCTTTTTCCCCTTCCAGATTGTAATTTTCAATCCTTAATTCCACAAAGAGTTTACTAAATCAAAACTAAGAATTAGATTAAATTACATATTTTTCTTATTTGTTTTTAGTGCTAATTAATTGTAAAATAAATAGTTGTGTGTTTTTCTTTGTTGAAAGTGTATTTTTAACAAACAGTTCAGAATGGTTTTGCTTAAACAAAATTATAATTTGCAAATAATTATTAAAAATACTACTAAAATTTAATAATTAAATCACAATCAGCAAATTCAAAATAATGTTCAAAACAACTATTCTATTATCCAATTTATTAAA
This sequence comes from Flavobacterium sp. P3_A6, assembly GCF_056403035.1. Taxonomy (NCBI): domain Bacteria; kingdom Pseudomonadati; phylum Bacteroidota; class Flavobacteriia; order Flavobacteriales; family Flavobacteriaceae; genus Flavobacterium; species Flavobacterium sp. P3_A6. Next base: position 27,787 of record NZ_JBFUGG010000004.1, read on the forward strand.
GGTTTTACTTGTCATTATCATTATAGCAGGACTTGTCAATACTGTGTGTTTTTATAGTTCCACTTCTGCTGCTTATTATGGGTTCTGCATAACTGCTTTACTTTTTGTAATTACTTCATGTTGTTTGTACGTATATGATAGTGAGGTAGTTATTTTTAAATTACCTCTTCTTTTATTCGGATTATGTTGTTTTTATATTCTAATACATTATTTCACCAATACTGGAACACTCGTTTTGCCATTTACATTGTTGTACTTTATTTTTTGCTTCTTAAAGCAACCACACTTTTTAGTACTCCCAACTTCAAATTTGAGCTGTTTTTTGTCAGCATTGCAGTAATTGCATCGGTAGAATCTGTTTACTGCATCACGCAATTTTTAGGAGGATTCAAAAGTCAAAGCAGACTCTTTGCTGTTACAGGCAGTTGGAACAATCCTAATGTTACTGCCATCTTTTTAGCTTTGRCAGTTCCTGTGTTTTTGCATTTATTTCAGGGCAAATATAAAAAAATAGTGCTGACAGGTTTTCTTTCTATACTAATCTCCTTATTATTACTCAAATGCAGAGCCGCTTTTATTGGGACTGTTTTATCCATCATTGTTTTCTATGGTTTAGAATACCAATTCATCAATTGGTTCAAAAATAAGAAAAACAGCACTTCCGCCAAAGCCATATTGATTCTGGGTTTATTGATTATTATTCCAATAGGTTCTCAATTGTATAACGCTAAAAAAGCTTCGGCTGATGGGAGAAAATTCATTTGGAAGGTATCCGCAATTATGGCATCCGAAAAACCCGTGACAGGTTATGGCTATGGTTTTTTTGAAAAAGAATACAATTTATACCAAGTCAATTACATTCAAAACGGCAAAGCAACCACCGAAGAACTAGCCAATGCAGGGCCTGTAATTATGCCGCATAATGAGTTATTACAGAATGCAGTCGAAGGAGGAATTATTGGTTTGATATTGATTTCACTCTTTTTCGGTTCGCTTCTTTTTGCTGTAAAACAAAAAAACAGAACAAATCAAAATGAGTTGAATTTTGAAGCTATTTCTCAAGCAAAAAATAGTTATTTCCATTTAGCTTATGCAGGAGTTGTCGCTTTTATCGGGATGTCGATGGTTAATTCTACCATACAGATTGTACCTATAATGTGTTTGTTAATCATTTATGCTGCTATTGTTTGCAGCACATTAGACCCGATAGAACTTCCTCGATTTCTTTCATTTATCAAAAGAAGCAAAGTCTTTTCTTTTGCTTCTAAAATTGTAATTACCACTATTAGTCTGTATTTGTTATACCTGCTTTTCGGAATAGCTACGGCAGATAGACAAAACAAAAAAGCAAAATTCCTAAATGAAGCAGGACATTATGGACAAGCCCTTCAAATTATGCCTGATTTAGAACCCTATTTAAAAGAAGACAGCCATTATTGGGAAAACTATGGGCGTATTTATTTTAAAACACAAAAATTTCAAGAAGCAATAATTTGTTTCAAAAAAGCACAAGCATTGAGCACTTTACCAGAAATCTATATAGGAGCAGGAATGAGTTATGAAAAATTGCATCAATACCCAAAAGCCATTCAGCAATACGAAACACTCATAGGCTTGTATCCTTCCAAATTTTTATATCGAATGATGTTACTGGAAATCTATTTAAAAAACAAAAAATCCTCTAAAGCAATTGCTCTAGCACAGGAAATTATCCTTCTCAAACCAAAAATCCCATCCGAAAAAGTGGATCGGTATAAAAACATCTGCCGGAGTTTACTGAAGCAACTTACCTTCCAAAAAGTGAACAAGCAATAATTCCAATAACTATATCAAATTCAATCTTCAATTTTTTTAATATCAAATAAATATGTTACACTCCATTAAAATCCTTTTTCTATTCTTTCCCTTATTCCTGCAAGCTCAGTATCCTGCAGCCGTAGAAGCAGCTCTAAAAAAAGCAGGAGCCAATAGATCTGAACTGGAAAAAGCATTGCAGTACAGCAACAAAACCGGCGACTCTTTGAAAATAAAAGCGATGCAATTTTTGATTGCCAATATGGATATTCATTGGTCATCCGATTATTATTGGGAAGATGCCGCTGGCAAAAAAATAGCCTATAGCGAGTTGGATTATCCTGATTTTGAACAAGCTAAAACTGCTTTTGAGGCGATCAGGGAAAAAAATCCGGGACTAAAACCCAAACCCGTCATTTACAAAGACATTGAAGTGATAACGGCTGATTACTTAATACAAAATTTGGAAAAAGCTTTTGTGGTTTGGCATTCTTCTGCGATAAAGAATATCTCCTTTGATGATTTTTGCGAGTACATTTTGCCGTATCGGGTTAGCGAAGAACCTTTGCAGGATTGGCGTACTGGTTATGCTGCTAAATTCAAGTGGATAAACGAACAAATCCCCACCAAGGGATACAAATCGGTTTTATATTCTTTAAAAGATGATTATGTCTTTTGGTTTACCAATACTTGGAAAGATCCGCGTAAAGAACCCCTGCCGAGACTTGGTGCTTTGCAATTACTATTTAGAAAAGAAGGGCCTTGTCCAGACCTTGCCGATTTGGGTGTGTTTACTATGCGCTCTCAGGGAATACCTGCGGCGGTAAATGTAATTCCGTTTTGGGCTACATCCACGGGAGGTCATTTTATGGATACTTTTTTTGATGATACAATGCAAGCCTATAATTGCGATTTTGGAGCAAGATATTTTGGTGAAAATTTAGAAAGGGAGCCTGCCAAAGTCCTTCGTATGACTTATTCTAAGCAGCCCCATACACTAGCCAGTTTTGAAGACAAAAACAATATCCCTGTTGGATTTTTACAACAACAAAATTATATCGATGTGACCAAAGACTACTGGGAAACTACGGATGTAAAATGCCCATTATATCCAGCAACCACACAACCTAAAATTGTGTATGCAACTACTTTTAATGGACTGGTTTGGAGACCTTTTTGGTGGGGAAAGGTAGAAAATGGGCAAACTCTTTTTAACTCCATTTGCAAAGGAACTGTTTTGTTGCCGCAATATTACAGTAACGGAAAATTTATTCCTGCGGGAGCTCCAGTTGTTGTTGGAAATAAGAATAAAGAACTAAAAGTATTACTTCCTGATGTCACACAAACCAGAGATGTTGTAATTGCCGAAAAAGATAAATACCTGCGATTTAAACTGGGAGTAATTTATAAACTATTCTATTGGAATAATGGTTGGAAGCTCATTGAAACTAAGGGGGTGACTAGTGCCATAGAATCGATGTTATTTACCAAAGTGCCTAAAAATGCCTTACTGTTATTCTTGGCCAGTGATAGCAAAGGATTAGAACGTCCTTTTATAATAGATGATACTGGCGAAAGAACTTGGTTTTAAAAGGTCCATAAAATAAAATTTTTTCAATGGCAATTTCAATAATAATATCAAACATCTAAATATGGAAAAAATGATTAAAACACTACTATTATTAAGCATTTGTCTCTACTTCCCCCATAGGAGTCAGGCACAATTAAGTAAAAACCTAAGCAAGCGATTTCCTGCACACATTGTCTATGAAATAGAGAATGTAGTTTCAAAAATAAATTTGACTGAAAACAAACAAATTCAAATTGCTGAAAAGCTTCTTGAGAAAGATCGTTTGGCCAATGTTAGCCTTATCAATGGCGAACCCGTTTCTAAATTAAAATCATATTATACCATTGATGCTAACTTTTTGAAACCCATTTTATCAGCAGAAGAAATCGACGATTATAAGTATCTAATAGATAAAGACAATCGTTTTTTGGCAGCCTTAAAATTTGCAACTCAGCTAAAATTAAGTAAAACACAGCTAAGCGAAATACGCAATCAAAATGATTCCTTAGGCAATGTTGCTCCAATGACGATAAAAAAAACTTTTGGTTTTTATAACACTAATCTCAGTAAGATTCTTTCAAAAGAGCAATACGCTTTGTTAATTCAAACAGTATACAAAGAGCAATCGATAGAAGATGCCAAAAAAGACTGGGCAAAAATAAAACAACTTAAACTGGTAGATGAGAAAAATGAGAAAACCGAATTCACTAAAATTTTTAATTACTACGTGATCAAAAATAGTATTCTGGATGAAAAAGCCGAAAAATACGACAATAATAAGATGGAAGCAGTAACAAAAAGCATAGTACTACAAGAGCCTACAGTTTTAATACGAGCCAATATATTATCTAATGGAATTTATAAAAACAATAGGTATACTACTATTATTAAATTAGAAAAAGAGTTGCAACTAACTAAAATTCAAATTGATACTCTTTTATTCAAATACAGCCAACTCGAACGCATTCGTTTTGAAAATAAAGTAAGAAAATCAACCCTTAACTCACCTACAGAATATGAAAATATTGCCAAAATACTGACCTCAGAACAAGTAAATAAATGGCTCGTATTTAAAAACCAGGATAATGCGGATCAAGAGGCCATGAAGAATTGGGAAAAATTAAAAACGGAAGGTCTTACCAATAATTTGGACAGGGACACTACGGTTAAAGATCTGACTACTTATCAATTGAAATACTTTATGGCCAGAGATCTGGAAATGATATATCACAGTCAGGAAGCCGTTTTGATGAAATGGAATGTCGAACAGAAAAAACCAGAATTATTAAAACAACTCGATATTATAAATCAAACTAAATCTAAAAATACAACTACCAAAAATGCCTTGACCTGGTAGGATTCCCTCCATATTAGAGACAGCGTAGAGGAAACATCAATTTCAATAACAATATCAAATATGAAATGAACATAACCGATAATTGGTCGCAATTGAAAATCATCGAATACCAAAATAAAATAGTAGACGATGAGATAAACACCAATGATGATATGTGGCTCGAGCGACAGCGAACAGGTGAAGCAATTACATCTGCCTGTCGGCAGACAGGTATGACCGATAAAAAACAATAAATATTAACATATGAAAACAAAAATAAAAACACTGTTCCTGGCAATTCTGTGTCTCCCTTTTATGAGTCAGGCACAACTAAGTCAAAACCTGAGTAAGCGATTTCCTGCACACATTATTTATAAAATAGGGGAGGTGGTTTCAAAAATAAATTTGACCGAAGACAAACAAATTCAAATTGCCAACAAACTTCTTGAGAAAGATCGTTTGGCCAATGTTAGCCTAACTAATGGCAAGCCAGTTTCTACATTGAAATCCTATTATTCTATTAATATTAATTTTTTGAAACCCATTTTATCTCAGGAAGAATTGGAGAATTATGAGTATGAAATGAATAAAGACAATCGCTTTCTGGCAGCCTTAAAATTTGCAACTGAGTTAAAATTAAATCCCGCACAAATCAGTGAAATACGCAAGCAAAATGGTTCTTTAGGGGAGGTTTCAAAAATGTCTGCTAAAGAAACGATTTGGATTTATGATGATAAGCTATTCCAAATCTTGTCTAAAGAGCAATTTCTATTGCTGCATAAACTAATTTACAAAGAGCAATCGATGGAAGATGCCAAAAATGATTGGGATAAAATTATAAAACTCAAATTGGTGACTAATGAAAATGACAAAACTGAATTTGTTGAAATTTTGAATTACCACTTTGTCAAAAATGGTTTTTTGGACAAAAAAGCAGAACGATATAATAAGACCCAAAGAGATTCTTTGACTAATAAAATAGCACTTAGTGAACCGTTTCTTTTGACACACGCTAACATATTATCTGACGGCAGCTATATGGACAATAAATTTTCTTCCGTAATCAAATACGAAAAAGAACTGGAACTTACTAAAAGCCAGACAGACACTCTTTTGTTTAAATACAGGCAACTCGAACGTATTAAATCGGAGAATAAAGACAAAAAATTAACTCTTGCTGCTCCTAAACCAGTTCCATCTGAATATGATAATATCGTCCTAATCCTAACTGCAGATCAAGTACAAAAATGGCTGCTCAATAAAAATGTAAAAGAAGCTAAAAAAATAGCTTTTAGAAATTGGGAGCAACTGGAAGTAGATGGTTTAACTACCGGTTTAGATAAGGATAAAACACTAAACGAATTATCTGTTTATGAATTGAGAAAATCGGTGGCTAAAGAGAGGCTGGAGATATATCATACCCAGGAAGCTGTCTTTTTTGTGCATGATGTTGAAAAGGAAAAACCCGAATTGCTAAAACAACTCGATGTCATTATTGCACAAAGTAAATCTAAAAACACAGCCGCCAAAAGCGTCCTGACTTGGTAGAATTCCCACCCAGAACATTTCGCAGCTGAGAAGAGGGAGCGGAAACTGGAAAAGCCTCAACTTTTTGAAAGAAAGCAAAAAAATAGAAGAATCCAACGAATTAATTAACAATAAACCACAAACCGAGAAGGACTCGGCTCCCTCCCCGAAGGGGAGGGCTGGGGTGAGGAACCTTTAAATACAAATCAATGAAAAAAACTACACAAAAAGGAGTATGCCTATTGCTGCTTCTGGGCAGTATGCTGGGCTATTCGCAAGAATCCCCGGATGCTAAAAAGGCGTTGTTGACCGCCAGAATGCAGCTTATAGAGGGCAGCCAGTATTACAATCCTACAGCTGCACTGGCTACTTACCAACAGCAGGCAGCAGCGGGCAATGCCGAAGCCATGAACGGACTTGGTTTACTTTACAGCAAGGGAATAGGCGTTGCAGTAGATGAGCAGCAAGGGATCAACTGGTTCGAGAAAGCAGCTGAAAATGGCTATGCCAAGGCTTGGTACAATTTAGGATTATTGTATAAAGAAGGCGTTGGTGCAACCCAAAGCCAGACAAAAGCCATAGGCTGTTTTGAAAAAGCGGCAAAAGGAGGGTATGATGCTGCATGGAATACCTGGGGAGGAATGGTGATGCAAGGTAAAGGGACTCTACAAGATTATCCTTTAGCAATAAGCATATTCCAGCAAGGAGCAGACAAAGGCATTGGGGGCTGTATTTATTCCTTAGGGTACTTGCATTACAAAGGTTTTGGCTTTCCACAAGATTATGCCAAAGCAATTCAACTGTTCGAGTTGGCTGCCGAAAAAAGAAGTACTGCAGCTATGTATATGCTGGGTTTGTGTTACCGAAATGGTTATGGTGTAACAATAGATACAGAAAAAGCCAAATACTGGCTCAACAAATCGGCGGCATTGGGATTCAAAAATTCTGAAAAAGAATTAGCCGAACCGGAGGCCGAAAATGCCAACCCCAATCAGGCGAAAACCGTTTCTACAAGCATCCCGGAGGTAATTACCATTGCCGAACCCAAGATGCCTAAAACCTTCCTTAAAGTAAAACAACAAGCTATAAAAGGCAATATTAGCGGAGGCTATACAGGATATTTATTGCGTTATGACTTTAGCGGGCAGAACATCATCAGCAAAACCCCGTTACAAATAGACCTCCAGCAAGACGGTAAGGAACTTGCAGGAGTATGGAAAGAAACCGAAGGCGATACAGCCGTCTTTACCGCCAAAATCCATGACGATGCCATCCTGTTTCACGATTCTAAAATAGACCGTACCGAGCATTTTTATAAAGGAGGTCTTAACAGCTATGAATTTAAGGAAGCCAAACTTCAATTATTGCAAACCGAGGAATCCTTGTTTCTGGTAGGCAACCTCCAAATCTATAACATCAAGGAACGGGAGAACGAAAACCCCATGTATCTGATTCTAGAGAAAAAACAAGCCCAAACTGCGATTACACAAGCAAGCGAAATTCTCTCTAAAGTAGCTGTGTACCCCAACCCATTTAGCAGCAGTTTTGATTTGAGTTTTGATTTGGTACAAACTACAAGTATTACAGCCAGCATACACAGTTTAAATGGTAATTTGCTTTATACCACACAATGGAATGGCTTAGCCGCGGGGCAACAAACCAAAACCCTGGCTCTAAACGCACCCACAGGCTACTACCTTTTGCGACTGACTTACGGCAACGAAGTAAAAACAACTATTTTAATTAAAAAATAAGAATTATGAAGAAATATTATATATTAGCCTTTACATTCTTATGTTTATTGATGGGGCAAAGCAGTTATGCGCAGGATTGGCAAGACATGGACTTTGACGCTCAAACAACTGCCATTTTACAGCAATTTGAAAATGCCGGCGTTCAAATCAATGCTTTTACGAGTACTGAAACGTATATCTCTTCGGTAAACAATGACACTAATCCAAATAATGACTTTAGGGACTATAACAATGATGGTGTTGTAAACACAGCCGATATGGGAACATTAATAGCCATAAGTGATGCGGAACTAAATGCTACATTAGCTTTGACTACTCAACTACATGAAGTAGTTGTTTTTAATTATTATCATAATCCTATTTCTTATATTTATTATAATCTTGATTATACTAATCTTAATGCTACGGATGATTATTGTCTTTATTATCCCTTGTATTGTAATTTAATGAATGTAATACCCCCAACAGAAGACGCTTTTATAATCACCGATTCTAATAATCCAAATAGAATCGTTAAAAATGGACAAACGTTAGTAATGGTAAATAGTGGATCGGCAAGAGAAGCAAGTATGAGTATGACAACTTCTTTTGGTGGATATCTAACGTGGTCAGGCACTGGTGTTACCGGAAATGATAGCTCAGCTACTTATTCAGGTACCACTTCAACTTCGGTTGTTGTATCTACCGGATCAGGTGGCATTTCCGCGACAGGAAACATTCAGATTGTGGATGAGAATAAAATCAGTTATCAATCAAAAATTGATGGTATAAAAACAAAAATAAATGATATGGCTGAAAACATTAAAGCTTTCGTAGAATCAAAAACAAGTGGAAGTAAGATTAGTGAAAGTTCAAAATTCTTAACTTTAACAGGAACCATAGAAAGCAAAAATGTGGATATGTATGCCGATGGTACTAAATATGGTAATGCAACATCATTTGATTTAATGGGAACTTTAACACAAACAATGCCGACCATAAAAATTCCTATATATTCAATTGGTGTCGTAAATATGTTTGCTGCATTAAATTTAGGTTCAGCAACTGGATCCATTGATATAAAAGGGGCATTGGATGATTCAACCGCTGCTAAAGCAGAAATTGAAGGAGGTTTTGAAATAGGCTTTACAGCAGTATCTGGATCGGTATCAGCTGAGGTAGGTGATTCTAATCATATATGTGGTGAAGCTAAAGGATCAATCAAAGCAGAGGCATTCAAATATAGAGCCTCCGTAATGACCAATACCGATGGATCAGGTGTTCTTTTGACTCCTACTCTAAAATTAGGAAAAATTTCAGCTGATTTTAGTTTATCTGTTAAAATTAATATGGGCACAATCGATGAAACATGTCAATATAAAGTAGGGGAATATACCATTTGGGAGGCAGAAGATTATCCTTTAAATCCAGTTATACTTTACCAAAAAAACTAAACCCTAAAATCTTAATTTAAATAGATATAATATGAAAAAAATAATCCACTCATTGTTTAAATCGCTTATTTTTTTACCAATACTTGTTATTGGACAATCATCTCCTAGTACAATAGTTAGAAAAACTTATGACAAATTAGATAATGTAAAAATAGACAAAGTAGTATATTATCAAACTCCTTATGCTATATATGGTAATAAACCTGTTGAAACTGACTACTTGCCTTCGTGGTATTGGGGGTATTGCGCAACATCATATCCTTTAGCTTTTAAAAATTATGTTGCAGATGCTAACTCATTTATGCTCCCTCCTAAATCTTTTTCAGAAAAGGAATTAAAAGATTATGAAACAAAATTTAAAAGTTTAAAACTAGAAGATTTAACACTACCATATGTATATTGTTATGGAGAGATTTATTTGACTGATAAAAAAACACAAAAACGGTATATCATGTTATTGAATTATACATTTGAAAAGGAAATACCTAATATGGAATTTAGCAATGTTGACATACATAAATTTAATATTTCAAAAAAGTCAAGATATAAAACCCCTAAAGCTCAGTCAGAAGATAATTTTGTACAACTATATGATTCACCTATTACTATCGACTTCTACGTTTTAGACAATGACGGTGTTTATAAAAAAGGTAATCCTGTAGATATTATTCAAAATGTCATGACAAATAATAACAGTAATATTGAAATTGAAGGCAATCGATTTGATCACTTCTTAGATATGTTAAAACGCTCACCAAATTATATTCGTAGTTATATTGTAAATGGAGAACGTATTTTTGAAACCGTTAAACAAACGCCAAAAGGCATCGTTGTTATAGGCAAGAAAAGAAAACAACTAGATGAAAACGAATCGGATAAGCAATAATTAAGTAGTACTTACAGTATTTGTGACACATACGAGGGCAAACAACACAAATAGCTACATCATAAAAACGGTGTAGCTATTTTATTCCAAAAAATGAAATGATTTAGGATTTATGCTATCCAATATAGGATGAACAAATCATAGGTTATTTGCCAATCTCTAATTGAACACTAGTCAATATGAACAGAACAAACAAATTACTATTTAAGTTATTAATGGTCTTACCAATAATTGCTATTGGACAATCATCACCTAATTCTATAACAATAAAATCTTATGATAAATTAGATAATATAAAAATAGACAAAGTGGTGTATTATGAAAGTCCTTATATTATGATTGCGCATAAACCCATTGAAACTGCCTACTTACCTTCTTGGTATTGGGGTTATTGTGCAACGAACTATCCTTTAGCGTTTAAAGATTATGCCGCAGAAGCCAATTCATTTATGCTCCCTCCTAAATCTTTTTCGGAAACACAATTAAAGGCGTATGAAACAAAATTTAAAAGTTTAAAACTAGAAGATTTTCCAATGCCATACGTATATTGTTATAGTGAAATTTATTTTACAGAGAAAAAGACACAAAAACAATATCTTGCGGTATTAGCCTATAAATTTGAAAAGGAAAGTTCCAATATGGAGTTTAATAAAATAGACATTCATAAATTTAAAGTTCCAAAAGACTGGAGATATAAAAACAGTAAAGCTGAATCAGATGTTTTTGTACAAGTATATGATGCTCCTACTGTTACCAACTACTATGTTCTAGACAAGGATGGTGTTTACAAAGAAGGTGATAATGTAGAAATTCATGAAAGAGTTTTAAAAAACGGTAATAATAATATTATGATTGGAGAAAATCGATTTGATCACTTTTTAGATATGTTAAAACGATCACCTAATTATATTCGCAGTTATATTGTAAACGGAGAGCGTTTTTTTGAAACTGATAAACAAACGCCTAATGGCATCGTTGTTATAGGCAAGAAAAGAAAACAACTGGATGAAAACGAATAATATATTGATATTTTATGCTTACTTATGAGAGTAAACTAATAGACACATAATAAATTAAATAACTTAATAAATTTCCAAAATGAGAACAACATTATTGCTAGTTTCAATTTTAAGTCTTAATTCACTTTATTCACAAACTGAAAAAACAGGAGTTAAGATTGGCACTGATCAAATATCAGCGACTCTTGATGAAAATAAAAGTAAAGAAGGACAGAAAACTGCAAATAAAGGAGATAAGTTCTATAAATATATAGCAGAAAGAATAGTTATTCCTTCAGATCCGAATTTTGTTGGAGGAAGAGTAGTAATAGAATTTGTTGTTCAAACAGATGGATCACTGCGTGTTGATAAAATAAATAATGATCTTGGTTTTGGAATATCACAGCAGTTAAGAAAGATATTTGAAAATTGTAAAGGATGGACTCCAGGAATTAAAGATGGAAAACCAGTAGAGGTAAAATATAGTATGCCTCTAAATATTCAAGGAAACCAGAATTAAGAATACGCTTCTTAAAAAAATAAAGCCATTACAATTTCAAAGCAGAAGTTTGAGATATAAATAATAAAAAAAACATATTCAGAGACGAAGGACAAAAATAGCTACATCATAAAAACGGTGTAGCTATTTTATTCTAAAAAGTGATTTAGGATTTATTATGTTATCCAGTTCTATAAGGCGTTCTCTAAAACGAGAATCTTGTTAGGTTCTGTGGGCTGTTTGAACTTCTTCTAACTAATACCCATAAAGGGAAGCATAAAAATTAAACCCTGTTAACGTTCCCGCGCCTGTAGCCGCCTGCGATTTACAAAGACGAGTTTTTAGATTAAACGAAAATACGAATTAAAACGATAATTCCGCCAAATCCGCAAATGGATACAGACGTGAGTTGGCGGTAGTGTTTTTTATTGATTACTATTGTCATTTAGATAAGGATTTTCAAAAATCTGCCAGTCAGTTGTATTTAAAGATTTACCATCAATATTCATTGAAGTAAATCTAACCTTATATTTTCCATTTTTTTCATAAGCAAAAGATCCGTAACACATATCGTGTCCAACATTAAGTTCTTGGTTTTCATGTTTAATATAAGTGAACAAGGTTTTTGTACAAAAAAACCAGGAAATCTTTCTCGATTTCCTGGTTTGATATGAAGTTGAGTTATTTCTAACTGCTTTTTTGTAAGTATTATTTTGCGTCTTGATTTAAGGATTTATAAACAAGCCCTTCTACATATAAACCTTCATAGAATTTGGCAAAATCAGATAGCTGCATGTGCCGTTTATTAATTGATTGATCTGAAATTTCAGTTCCATTTATTTTCAAACCTTCGAATACAATGTTTTTAATTCCGCGTTCTGGCGAATATCCTTCAATAATTGATAGATTGGCATTTTTTCCATTATAACTCACATTTTTAAAAAATACATTTTCAATTCCACGACCGGGAGCTTTTGCATACTTTTTATTATAGGTAACACGTAAATTGATAAGTTGTCCCTGTTCGAAATCTTCAACTCGGATATTTTCAAAATAAATATTTCTGGCTAAATTTTCGTCAGAGACATTAATAGACATACAGCCTTGGTAATTAATCTGAGGTTCATCATGATTCAAAATATCTATGTTTTCAAATTTTATGTTTTCGATTACTTCGGATTGTCCTGGTTCTGGATTTCCATGGGTTCCAATTAAAATGGGATGCGCTACATCAGCCCAAAGAGTAGCATTTCGTACCGTGATATCCCGACAATCCCCGTAAAATTTCCAGCGATGTCCATAAATGGCGATGCAGTCATCTGAATTTCTCATAAAAACGCCATCAATTAAAACATTGTTATTGCTAAAAAGATCAATGCCGTCACCCCAGCCTCTGGAACTGAAAGAGCGGATGTTCTTTATCGTAAGGTTCGAAGATTGTCCGCTCGATACGGTATAATGATCCGGATTTAAGAAGATTAGATCTTCAATTAAAACGTTGTTTGAAAAATTTACCCCCACACCGTCATTTGCTTTATAAATAATTCCACGCCCGCAGATTCGGATATCCTTTGCATTTTCACAAAGAATTGAGGCTTTTAGAACCGCTCCTCCTGCCAAATAGACTGTTTTGCCATTTGGAACTTTCAACACATTATCTTTGACTGTATGAAAACCTGGCGCAAAATAAATTACATTAGGATCTTTGGGTTTAGGTTTAACGGTTTCGGGTGCATTGGTAAATATATGCAGATTATGAAAAATATCTCCATTAACTTCAAGAGAAAGGTTTGTAGGTCTGTCAAGCGAAAATGTTATGGTGTTTCCCGTTATTTGAGGCTGAAAACCATAAGATAATGGACGAATGCGTGCAGATTTTACAGCTTCTCGATTGCAGGTTACCGAAAATTCAACTGTTCCTTTGAAGTCAAAGTTTACCATCGAACTTTTGCGGACATTATGCATGTCTACTAATGCTTCATATTCATATAAATCCTGCCATTGACCGCCAGGTATTCTAACTTTAACGGTGAAATCGTCATTATGAGGTATACTGTCTGATACGGGAAATGTAATTAGTTGTTGGGCATTTAAACAAAAGTTGATACTAGTCAATAAGAGGATGATAACTATTTTTTTCATTAGAATATGGATTGAATTAATTTTAAATTGAGGATTATTTTTTTATAACAAATTTTGACAATTTAGAATCCGTATTATAATCGGCTTGTACTTTTTTACCGTTGACGATAACCGATTTCTGTTTTTTTTCGGAATACATAGAAACCCTTACCTCATCTTGTCCCTGAAATTGCATATTTTGGTTGTTACCGTCAAAATCAATGATAGTAAAAAATTTGGAAAGTGCATGAATTAATGGCGTTCCATTTCTGCGCAGATAACTGCCATCTGAAATGAACAGTCGTTTTATGTTTTTTGGATTGTTGATATCCGTACCTTCAGGGAATGTCAGCGCCATTAGATAGGCATCAGTATCCCATCCGTTCATCACATTGAGGCTATTGCGGTGTTTGATTCGACCGTCCGCTAACAGGTTTAGATAAATTACTGTAGTTTCTCCATTTTGAGTGATTTTAACACCCAGAAAATCTTTTCCGTCAAAGGGTTCAATAGTTGGTAATTTATCTTTGGTTTGTTCGTTTTTTAAGGTTATTGCCGTAACAAATTTGGTGCGGTTGGTTTCTTGAAAATGACTAATAGACCAGTAGGGTTGTTTTACATCTGGTTCGTGGTCTTTTAACCCTGATTTTTCTTCAAGGCGCATTTTTTCAGGAAAGTCATGAGGTAATCCGCCATCAGGAAATGTCTCTGGATAAAGTGGACGAACCAGCACTTCGGCATCACCATCTTTGATTGATAAATCCAAGCCATGACGTTTTGATTCTCCATTGTAATGCAGTAACCATTCAAACTTTCCAGGTTCATAGGATTCTAGATCGTCTATCACCAGAATTACATCGCCTATCCATAAAAAATGGCGATAATTACGGGAAAACCATTGTGAAGTTGGGCCGGTGGCATCCGTAAAAATGTATTTCATTTTGTCAGTTTCAAGCAGATTATAAAGGTGTCCTTCATTTTTTACTCCGAAATAAGGATCATTTCTGCTTTGGGCTTTTCCATTGAAAAGTGCAACATTGTGTGCTTCGCTCTGACAATAATATTCAGTGTATTCAGGTCTTCCGTAGGACGAATTTCCAGAGTCGATGATTAGGTTTTTACCATTGTGAAAGAGGATGAAAGAACCCGCATCTGCATGTGCATGATTCCATGTGGTACCACATTTGATGCCCAGCATAGTTGCATTGTCTTTCCAAGAATTGCGTAAAGTTGCCCAGCCTAAATCCGAAAATAGTTTTGATTCGGGCAAATCAGGGGCTTTAACCTCTTTTTGATTTGAAAAATCAGGATGCAAAATCAGGCCTTGAGGGGTGTCCATCTCCAAGCTTTCTTTGTCGGAACCTTTCATTGTTTTTTGCAAATACCAATTATAACGATCTTTATGAACTCCCAGATTCCATAATAAAAGGACACAGGAGTTTCCATTTTTTTTGATACTGCCATCTCCAAAATTGACTGAAAGCGGTGTGTCTTTTGTGTAATAAGTCGTTTGAATAAAGAAGTCGGCCATTTTTTCCATAGCCGGAACTTCAGGTAATTTTACCTCTGGAAGTACATTTTGGAAAGCATAACGAAAAAGGAGGTATTGCGAAAAACCAAAGCTGGCGTAGTTGATACTTTCATAAAAACCGCCATCGCGACCGAAAGTCATCGGTTTGTTGTCCATTACATTTCCAGAAAAATTAACCCATTCTGTCGTTATTTCTGAAATTTCGTTAGCCCATTTTTGAGCTTCAGGAATTTCGTTTTTTACTGCCAATGCAGCAAATCCAGCCATATCGACGCAAGCGCTCCACCAATTGTGTCCCATGGTATCGAAAGTGTGGATGTTTGTTTCAGGCGAAAGCCAATCGTCCATTGCGGGTTTAATCCCTAATTTTACGATGCCATCAGCAATTTTTTTTCTTTCGGCAGGATTTAAGTAGCTGTATGCACAATCATATCCTATGGCAATATAATAACTGGTATGAGCTGTTCCTAGTCCACCTTTCCAAGCTGGAGAGCGCTGCAGTAAATCCTGCCCTTCCCAACTTTTTTGACCGATGTAACTAAGCAATACTTGTTTAATTCTTTCTGCAAAACGAGAGTCGCCAGTCATTCGGTATGCTAATCCCAGTTCCTGTAAATCTGGAGCACTAGACTGTTCGCGTTTAAGAATGTCTTCTGCTTTTTGTAACTGGTTCTCCCAAGATTTTTTAACCTCTGAATCATTTTTGATTTGTTCTTTCAAACGGGAAATATTAACATCGGTATGCAATAAGTATTTTCGTCCCTGAGCTGAAGCCGTGATACTAAATGCACAGACAATTATCAAGAATAAGTGTTTTTTCATTTTTTTACTATTATTCATTAATGAATATTTGATTATTTTAAAATATAAAAACTTTGAACAACCGGTATAGCCGATTTGATTTTAGGTTCAACAGTACGTCCGTATTGCCAAGCTATCACAGTAACTTTAATTGGAAATTTGCTCCGAGGTGGAATTTTTGTAAAAATTAATTTTCCATCTTTCCATTTTGCAGGACCTTCATTAACATAGAAATAAACGGGCATCCCGCTATCTGAAGTTGCTTTTAAAGATAGGGAATTTATCCCTTGCTTTATGTTTTGTATTGCTGGAAAACTGATGTGTTGATCAATTCCTTCTTTATTTTGCAATGGTATTTTCATATTGAATTGCTGAACACTACTCTTATATTTTTTGTTTCCCGGATGGCTTGCCATAAGCCAAATGTCTCCAGTTCGTTTTTCATTATTGAGTCCCATTCGGTAGAATCGTACCGAGAAGGTGGTATCATTTATTTTTGCAACTGGCCCGCAAATACGACTTATTATTGGTTTTGATTTGGCATGATCATCTGTCGGTTTTGCTCTTAAAGTATCTGTAAAAACAGATTTTAGATAAAAGGTGAGCCCATCCGCTTCGGGAGAGAACTTGCCGGAAATGCGGGCATGTTGTTTTGGATTGAAAGGAAGTAAAGTTCCATTTTGGCTAAAGCCAAGGTATTGCTCTTTTTTGTCGCGGGTTTTGGCGTAAAATTTTTCGGCAGCACTGGCTGTTTCTTTGTCGAAGTACCAGAAAGCATCTTTTTTATCGCCTTGGTATTGATTATAGGAAGCAGCAGGATATGTTGGTTTAATATCTTTTTTCCAACGCTCTTTAAGCCAGCCTTTTTTTGGATTAATCGGTGTTAACAGAACGGGTTTGTCAAGAGCGGCTGCAGACGACGGTAAACGATATTGTACCGCTTTTTTGATGAACAAATTGAGATAATCTATTAATTCGTCCGAAATATCAAAATGACCGTGTCCGGCATCACATAAAAAAGAGACTGGAGCAGCCGGAAAATGTTGCTGAAAATCGAGTGCTGGCTGTACTCGTGTTTCCAGCCATTCATATTCGCCTTCGATCATTAAACCAGGCACACCATCAATGTTTCGTCTGTTCCAATCCATATTTGGACGTCCAAATCCAGTAAGGTTTGTTAAGGGAGCATCTCCATGAATAGATAGGACTGCCAATGTTCTTTCTGGATTCCATGCCGCAAAATTCCATGGATATGTAGCATAGGCAGAATGTCCTATTGGAATTGCCGGGGCAAATTTGAGCTCTGAGTATCCTGATTCCTCTGCCAAAGCGTTCATAATGGATTCGAACTGCTCTCCGGCACCTTTATTGAAGTCAAATAACATGTCAAATCCAGGAGTTACCCAAACGATAGCAATACCTAATTTAGCCATTTCTTTTCGAAATTTTAGATTTTCAAAAATAGTTTCTTCTGTCATATTATGCTGGCCAATCAAAACGGCTCGAACTTGTTTGCAGTTTTCAGGAATCCACAAAAAGGCACGTGGATGTTCGCCTGTTTCATTAGAGATAATGCTAGAAACCGGAACCGACCACTGCCATTGAGCAGTTTGCGCAAGAAGACTTGAAACAGAGAACAAGGTGATGAAGATAGTGAATACCAGATGTTTCATTGTTTATCTTTAAGTTTTTATTTCTTTCGAAAAAGTATTTAAATTTTGGTTGTCAGGAATCCACATTTTTATTTCATCGGAAGAAAAATCTTTTTTGATGTGGGTTTCAATTGAATCAGGGTATAATATAGCTTTGTATTAATGCAATTGGCAAACATATTATCTATAAAATAAATGTATTGCTTTCCTGCATCTGTTAAAACATAAAAATTTAGTAAATAATAATTTGCTTTCTGAATCTTCACTAATTAAAATCATAATCTTTGGAAATAATTTGATTAAATCCCAAAATTATATATAATTAAAATGGATTGCATTCTGAACTGTTTGTTAAATTTCAACGCTTTTTTGTAAAATGTAGTTTTCTAATATTTTGCGATACAATTTATTCAGATAATTTTTTTGAAGAATTACGTTTTATAAGAACAGGTTTCAATATTATTGTTTTAGGCACAATAGTGTCTGGCTTATCATTTATTTGTGCCAGTAGTAAATTTGCAGCTATTTTTCCCATTTCAAAACCAGGTTGATCAATAGTTGTCAATGAAGGTTCTATTACCGAAGAAATAGGTTCATTGCTAAATCCAACAATTGCAATGTCTTCCGGAATTTTGATACCTTCTCCTTTTAAATATTGCAAGGCACTGATGGCTGCAGTATCATTTGCAGAAAAAATCCCATCAATAGGCATTGGTTGGGAAAGTAATTTTTTAGCACTTTCAATTCCGTCTATTTCCATTAGTTTTGAGTGTATAACCAAGTTGTTGTCCAACTTAATATTATGTTTCTCCAAAGCAGATTTGTAACCCTTATATCTATTTTTATAAATTTCTAATTCTTGTGGTCCAGAAAAATGAGCTATTTTTTTGCATCCCTGCAATATAAGATGTTCTGTTGCATCAAACCCTCCTTGAAAATCATCAATAACCACATTGCTATTGCCTGGAATGTCACAATGTCTATCGAAAAACACTAATGGTGTGCCGCTTTTTTTGAAAATTTGCAAATAATCACTATCCGTAGTTTCCATAGAAATAGAGATTAAGAGACCATCGACTCTGTTTGCCAAAAGGGTATTGGCCATTTTTTGTTCTCTGTTGAATTGTTCCAATGATTGGCAAATGATAACATTGTATCCTGCTTCAGATGCTGTTTCTTCAATACCTGCAATTGCCGAAGAAAAGAAATGGCGCGATATTCTGGGAACAATAACGCCTATCGTGTTGGTCTTGTTATTTCGTAAACTGGATGCCAATAGATTTCTTTGATATCCCATCTCATTGGCTTTTTCAAGAATCCTGTCTTTTGTTTTCTGAGTTACTCTGGAGTTGTTGTTCAAGGCTCTTGAAACCGTTGAACTGTCTATGTTTAATTCTTTGGCGATATCATGTATTGTCACTTTACTGTTTTCCATTATAGAATTGGATTAGTTTTTTTTAAGTTTTTAATTTTATTCTAATAGCAAATTAATATTAGACTAACTCATTGGGTGTAATTATTTTCAGCACGTAGATTTTGTAAGCTCAAAAATAGGCGTTTCACTTTTTTTAAAAACACATAGCTTACTATGTAAAAGAAATGTATTTCTTTTTTGCATTCTTTTTTAAAGTAAAATCTATGTTTGTATGTGTTAAATTAAAATTTTATAAATTAAGTCCAACAGGTTAGACTAATATAGTAGCAATTTTTGAAAATTACTATTTATGGAGCGTTCAATAAAAATAATTTTTCAATTTCCGTCCAATATACATTAGGCAACTCAATTCATAATTTTAAAAAAGACCTTTCTATAACATTTTTTTTCTCGAAACGCTATCTTACAAAATTACGAAAAAAATTAAAATACAATCGATTGTATTTTAAAATAAATATATTACTTTTGCCAAAAAAATAGTCTGTTTTATGCTTTTTTTTAAATAGTAACAACTAATACTTAGATACGTATAATAACGGCAAATGATTTTAAAGTTCGATATGCCTCTTCACCTCAAGATGTGAAAACATACGATACAACAAGATTGCGGGAAGAGTTTTTAATTCGAAATTTAATGTAGCTCGTAGGGTAAATTTGGTATGCACTCATTACTACAGGTATATTGAAGGTGGAGCTGTACTTGTTAAAACTACTTTGGAGTTAGAAACAATTAGTCCCTTAAAATCAGGCTATTTCTTAGGAATAATGAAGCTGTAATTTATCCGCCATGGTCTATGCATTCGGGGTCGGGAACGAGCAATTATGTATTTATTTGGGGAATGGCAAGCGAGAACATGGACAACGGCAATATGGATTTTTGTAAAATAGATGAATTAAAATAAACTTAAAAAAATAATTATGTCAATAAATTTATTTGATTTAACAGGTAAAACTGCTTTAATTACCGGTGGTGTTCATGGTTTAGGAATGGCGATGGCTAAGGGACTTGGACATGCAGGAGCCAAAATTGTAGTAAACGATCTTTCACAAGAAGCCTTAGATAAAGCTGTTGCTGAGTATAAGTCTGTAGGGATTGAAGCTTACGGGTATGTATTTAATGTAACCGACGAAAAAGCTGTAATTGCCAGCATAACACAGATAGAAACAGAAGTTGGCCCTATCGATATTTTAATCAATAACGCAGGAATCATCAAACGAACTCCAATCATTGAAATGGAAGTTGAAGATTTTGCAGCGGTAATAAATGTGGATTTAATAAGTCCTTTTATTGTTTCAAAAAATGTTGCAAAAGGAATGATTCAACGTGGAGGTGGAAAAATAATAAACATCTGTTCCATGATGAGTGAATTGGGCAGAGATTCTGTAAGTGCTTATGCTGCCGCAAAAGGAGGATTGAAAATGCTGACACGCAGTATGGCTACGGAATGGGCCAAATTTAATATTCAAACAAACGGAATAGGACCGGGATATTTTGCAACTAGCCAAACAGCCCCAATTAGAGTTGATGGACATCCATTTAATGAATTTATTGTTAGTAGAACTCCAGCAGGCCGTTGGGGAGATCCTGATGATTTGCAAGGAGCTGCCATTTTCTTGAGTTCAAAAGCAAGTGACTTTGTTAATGGGCATATTGTTTATGTTGACGGTGGAATTCTGGCAACTATTGGCAAACCGTCTAATGAGGTTTAAAAGTGTTTAGGATAAGCTAAGCGGATTTTTTATATAAAAAACATCACTTTTTATGTGATGTTTTTTTTGTTTATGATATAATTCTCATAGAGGTTTCCTTGACTTGAAGTCGATACAGTTTTTTGTCTATCTCAAGACGTTTTTTTCTATAGCTAAAATCTCATATCGGTTATAAACCAAGAGTGTCAATAAAAATATAATGCTGAAGAAATAAAAACGATATTCCAATAATAAGTATTTTAGTATTTCAATTGTTCTTGATAGCATATTGTACTATTTCTAAAGTTATTTTCCTATCAAACGGCATTCTAATTTTTATGGACTTTTATTGTTTTCTATATCAACTCATCGAATTTTTATTTTTTTCTTTCCTTTTTTCAATATCGCATCACATTTTATCCTTCCTTTTGAATTATCAATTTACTGTCATTTGAGCATTTTTTTGTTATTTATTGGTTTTGAATCTATTGTGTGAATTTATACTTTTTTTTGAAAATTTTATTAAATGAAATATCACTAAAAGTGGGTATTGTACAGATGAAATAGATAACCTACTATTGCACAAATTTTGCTTAAAATTTAACAACAATTAACACCAAATTGCTTAAGTAAGTTTAAGACAACTGTTGCCTCTCTATTCCCTTCTAAATCAAATCTATGGAAAAAAAAATACTTCTACTATTCCTATTTTATTCTTGTTTTACTAACTCCCAAGATATCCTTTGGGAAAAATCATACGGAGGAATCCATGCAGATTATCTTTTTGATGCCCAGCCCACAGCCGATTATGGATTTATTCTAGCAGGGAGTTCTCTGTCTGACAAAACAGGGAATAAGAGTGAGGACAATCACGGCGATTTGGACTACTGGATTTGGAAAATGAATGAGAAAGGAGACCTTGATTGGCAAAAAAGCCTTGGAGGAAGTGGTTTTGATCTGCTTCAAAGCATCAAAAACACTAAGGATGGCGGCTTTATTTTGGCCGGTACATCAAACAGTCAGCAAACCCCAAAAGGATCCATTGGCGACAAAAAAGAAAACTGCAAGGGGATAACCGATTTTTGGGTTATTAAACTTAACGCCAAAGGTGACGAACAATGGCAGAAGACTATTGGAGGCAACGGCCAGGATGAATTGCTGTGCGCTTTTCAGACCCTCGATGGCGGCTATATGCTTGGGGGCTCTTCCAATAGTACATTACCTCCTAAAAAAGACATCACGGAAAAAGGCACAATTGATGTAAAACCCGATTTAACAGGTAAGACCGAAAAGTGCAGAGGCAATATGGATTATTGGATTATAAAACTTGACAATACCGGAACTGTACAATGGCAAAAAACTTATGGCGGTGAATATGCTGATGTATTAAGAAGTATGGAACAAACCGCTGATGGCGGCTATATTCTAGGCGGATACTCCAATTCACCACGCTCCGGAGATAAAACTGAGAAAAATAATGGAATTGGGGATTATTGGATTTTGAAAATTGACAATCTAGGTGAAATCGAATGGCAAAAAACATACGGAGGCAATGGAGATAATCAGTTATATGTGATCCATCAAACTAAGGATGGAGGGTATATTGCAGGCGGGAATTCCAATAGCACCACTCAACTTAGTTATAAAGGTGGCACTGTGAGTAATGGCACCGATTACTGGGTATTGAAAATGGATGAGAAAGGGGATGCAGTGTGGAGCAAGACCTACAATTTTGGCAAAGTAGATATTTTGACCTCAATGGTAGAAAACGAGGATCATACTTTCCTGATTGGCGGGTATGCCCAAAGCGAAAGCGACCAAGGAACAAAAGGAAGTTTGCAATTGAAAGCGAGTGGTGATAAAGATGGAATTAACGATTACATCGCTTTAAAAATTAGTGATACAGGCGAAGAGCTCTGGAAGAAGACTGTTGGAAGCAAAGGAGAAGATATTTTAAGGAAACTTATCGAAACCAGAGATGGCGGCTACTTGCTTGCGGGAACTTCCAATTCTAAATCGTCTCAAGATAAAAATTCAACCATTGGCGGAAATGATTTTTGGGTAGTAAAATTGAAAGATAAAGAAAAACCAATTGAGGTAAAAGTAAATATAGAAGCAATCCCTAATCCTGTTACGACTTTTACCAATATAATAATTGGTTATGATTTTGAACAGGGTACAGCATCATTGTACGACCTGCAAGGGAGGCAGCTGCAGCATTTTGAAATACACAGTCGAACCGTTCCTATAGATTTAAGCAATTACCCCCAGGGATTCTACTTGGTAAGCATAAAGACCAATGTGCATACAGATGGGGTGAAATTGATTAAGGGAAGTAATAAATAAACAGACAAAACAGATGAAGTCCCATATAATGACCAAATATTCTTTTTTTTTAATTATTCTAGTGCTAAATACATTATTAGTAAAAGCCCAAGACCCTACAAATCCTGGTAAACAATATATCCCGAACATAACTACAGCTTCCCCTCAGGTTGCATCTATGAGTAAGGTAGGCGAAATCCCTATAGATATCTCTACTGGCAGAATAAACTACACAATTCCAATATTTGAAATTCAAGAAGGGGGTTTTACTATGCCAATCAATTTATCATATAATTATTCAGGATTGTTGCTGGATGAAACTCCTGGTTATGCTGGTGTAGGCTGGACTTTTAATATTGGAGGTTCTATTTTGCACACTATTAATGGTCTAAATGATGAAGTTTTTGAAAGTAATAAAGCAATAATTGATGCCTATGTGAATAAGCAACCTCCATTTGATAGTTATACAKAAAAGCAAACGTATGAGTTTTTGAAAAGTGTTTCTGATGGAGTATTTGATGGAGAACCTGATAAATACACAATAAACGTTGGAAATATTAACTGTAGTTTTTACTTAGATAAGAATAACAACCCTATTTTTTTGAAGAATGAAAATTATAAAATTATCGGAAATTCGTCAA
This sequence comes from Flavobacterium sp. P3_A6, assembly GCF_056403035.1. NCBI lineage: Bacteria > Pseudomonadati > Bacteroidota > Flavobacteriia > Flavobacteriales > Flavobacteriaceae > Flavobacterium > Flavobacterium sp. P3_A6. The sequence goes on from NZ_JBFUGG010000004.1 coordinate 51,779, forward strand.
CTGGATTCACATTGGTTGATGATCAGGGAATTAATTATATTTTTAACCTTCCAATAACTGCAACTAGAATTCAGGGTACCGAAGAACTTGATTATAACTCTTCTTTTTTATTAACAGAAATTAATTTCCCAAAAACGAATAATAAAATCATATTTGAATATGGTAATATAAGTTCTTATAATGACACCAATCAAAGCCAATCATTAATTATAGCTACGAATGACTTAGGCAATCCAATTGCTACTCAAAATTTAATTAGGAATAACATAACAAATATTAATATTTCTAATAGAACTCTGAATAAGATAATAACGAATGGTTATACAATAGAATTAGAATACGATCAAAACCCAAGTGAAGAGTCTGTTAGTGTCATAAAAAAATTACTCTTAAAAAACAATTCAGGAGATATAGTTAAGAACTATTCTTTTGCATATTCAAATTGGGTAGATAGAAGAAGGAATTTATTGAATGTTGCATACAATGGTGAAATTACAAACCAAATGGAGTATGACATGACTACTGATTATCCCAATTCAACACTTCTAAATTATCATTATAAAAAAGATTTGTGGGGATATTACAATAAAAATGTTACTGCTGTTACCTCTTCAACAGCACCTACTGATAATCCGAGTATAAAACCTGATTTTGCCAGTACAAAAATTGGAGCGTTGAAAAAGATTACCTATCAAACGAAGGGGTATTCTGTTATTGATTATGAGCCCAATAGTGTTTATTTAGCTTCTAATAATTATAATCTTCCTTATGATGCAGACAGCACTCTGTATACCCCATTATCTGCTGCAACCAATGCAAATACTGGAATTACAGTAGAAAAGACATTTACTGTTAATTCGGTTCCTGCAGAAATAGTATTTAATTATACTTTAGCCAATAATACAAGTATTATGCCTTTTGATGATAGAAGTGCAACTATTTCCATATTTTTAGAAGGACAAGAAAATACCCCAATATTTAGAGATAATCAAAATTGGGCTTGGGAAAATAGATGGATTCCTACTGACTTAAACAAAACTGGGGCTAACCAAAAAAATGTTATTAATCAATTAGGGACTTACCACCTAAAGGCCGCTTCAACTGTTGGTGCTTCTAGTTCGTTAACCGCAACGTTAAAACAAAGACCAAATTCCTTCAATCAAACTGTTGGAGGGCTGAGAGTTAAACAAGTCCAAAATTGTGATTTTAGTAATCAATGTTTAAGTACAGTATATAATTATTCTCAAGCGAATAATAGTACAGGAGTAATGCTTCAAAAACCAGAATTTTATTCAGGGTATTTTATTGCTGACAGTAAAGATTGCCCTCAAGGCTCTTATGTTAAAACAGATTATTATAACTACAATAGTATTTTTCCATTATCAAATTTTAGAGGTAGTCCAGTCCTTTATAAGATGGTAGAAAAAATGGATGTTTCTCAAGACGGAACCAATAATGGGAAAATAATATTTACTTATTTAGGAATGCCAACGTTGAATTCTTTACAAGATCAGGAAACCTATTTAATTGATGGCTTGCTTGATTCTAAAACGATAAAGGATCAAGCAAATATAGCTGTACAAAGACAAAAAAACGGTTATTTATTTGAGAAGAACCCAGATGTTTCAAAATATGTATATTCTTTAGAATCAAAACATGTTATGGAGAAATTATATTCAGGCGGAACTGGAATTGGCTCAGGTTGTGGGCCAGCATATTTTTCGCCTTTAAATTATTTTAAATACGGTTGGAAAGCAATTAGAGCCAAAAATTATAAATTAGTACAAGAAGAAAATACAAATTATTATCATGGTGATTCTTTAGTTCAGGTTACCACATATGATTATAATTTAAACTCAAGTTTTTTAAAAAGTCAAAAGTTAACCAACTCAAAAGGAGAAGCTTTGGAAACCAAATATTTTTATCCACAAGACTCCGAAATGGCAGCTGAGCCCTTCCGAAATGAGTTAATCTCTAAAAATATGATCGGGATACTTCTTGATACACAAACTTTAAGGCAAGGGGTAAAATTATCAGAACAAAAAACAGTTTATGATAAAAGTATTGCAACAAGTAATTTATTATTACCAGGATCTATTGGTCTTAACAAAGGAGTAAATGCTATCGATTTAAGTCTGGATAAAAAAATCACCTATGATCAATACGATGACAAAGGGAATATTTTGCAGTACACATTAGAAAGCGGAATTCCTGTAAGTATTATTTGGGGTTACAACAAAACACAGCCCATAGCCAAAATAGAGAATGCCACTTATAGCCAAGTCTCCAGTTATGTTGCTGCGTTACAAACAGCAAGTGATAATGGATCTTTGACCGAAAGTTCTTTTAGCAGTTTGAGATCCAATCTTTCCAACTCTATGGTAAACACCTACACTTATAAACCACTTATTGGAGTAAGCTGTGTAACTGATCCTAAGGGGAACTCTACTTACTATGATTATGATGAATTTAATAGGTTAAAATTTATCAAAGATCAGGATTTAAATGTTTTGCAACGATATTGCTACAATTACAAAGGGCAAGTTATAAATTGTTCTCAAATAAGTGTTATCACTTATACAAGCACAGCCAAAAGCGGTACTTACACAAAAAACAATTGCAGTGCAGGGGGTATTGGCTCATCAGTAATCTATAACGTTGCGGCTGGTGTCTATACCTCTATCATATCGCAGGCTGATGCGGATACAAAAGCCCAAAATGATGTCACCGCAAACGGCCAAATTTATGCCAATGCAAACGGAACCTGTACCTTTAAGAGTATAGCCCAAAGCGGTTCTTTCACAAGGAATAATTGTGTGGCTGGAGGCGTTGGATCCAGTGTGAGCTACAGCCAAGCTGTTGGTGCTGTTACATCGATTATTTCCCAGGCCGATGCCGATGCATTAGGACTGACTAAATTTAATACGGACGGCCAGAATAATGCCAATGCAAACGGAACCTGTACCTTTAAGAGTATAGCCCGAAGCAGTTCTTTTACAAGGAATAATTGTGCATCTGGAGGCGTTGGCGCAACAGTTAGTTATAGTCAAGCTTTAGGCGCGGTTACATCGATTATTTCCCAGGCCGATGCCGATGCATTAGGACTGACTAAATTTAATACGGACGGCCAGAATAATGCCAATGCAAACGGAACCTGTACCTTTAAAAGCATAGCCCGAAGCAGTTCTTTTACAAGAAATAATTGTGCAGCAGGAGGCGTTGGATCAAGTGTGAGCTACAGCCAGGCTTTAGGCATGGTTACATCGATTATTTCCCAGGCCGATGCCGATGCATTAGGACTGACAAAATTTAATACTGACGGACAGAATAATGCCAATGCAAACGGAACCTGTAGCTTTAAAAGCATAGCCCGAAGCGGTTCTTTCACAAGGAACAATTGTGCATCTGGAGGCGTTGGATCCAGTGTGAGCTACAGCCAGGCTTTAGGTGCGGTTACATCGATTATTTCGCAGGCTGATGCCGATGCATTAGGACTGACAAAATTTAATACAGACGGCCAAAATAATGCCAATGCAAACGGAACCTGTACCTTTAAGAGTATAACCCGAAGCAGTTCTTTTACAAGGAATAATTGTGCATCTGGAGGCGTTGGGTCCAGCGTGAGCTACAGCCAGGCTTTAGGCGTGGTTACATCGATTATTTCCCAGGCTGATGCCGATGCATTAGGACTGACAAAATTTAATACTGACGGCCAGAATAATGCCAATGCAAATGGAAGCTGTACTTACAGCAGTGCTGCGCGAAGCGGTTCTTTCACAAGGAATAATTGTGCGGCAGGAGGCGTTGGATCCAGCGTGACCTACAGCCAGGCTTTAGGAGCTGTTACGTCTATTATTTCCCAGGCCGATGCCGATGCATTAGGACTAACAAAATTTAATATAGACGGCCAGAATAACGCCAATGCAAACGGAACTTGTACTTACAGCAGTGTCGCGCGAAGCGGTTCTTTCACAAGGAATAATTGTGCAGCAGGAGGCGTTGGATCTAGTGTTCCTTTTAGCCAGGCAGCTGGCGCTGTTACGTCTATTATTTCGCAGGCCGATGCCGATGCAATTGGCCTGTCAAAATTTAATACGGACGGCCAGAATAATGCTAATGCAAACGGAACCTGTACTTACAGCAGTGCTGCACAAAGCAGTTCTTTCACAAGAAACAATTGTGCATCTGGAGGCGTTGGGTCCAGTGTGAGCTACAGCCAGGCTTTAGGAGCTGTTACATCGATTGTTTCTCAGGCCGATGCCGATGCATTAGGACTGGCTAAATTTAATACCGATGGTCAAAACTATGCCAATGCAAACGGAAGCTGTACCTTTAAAAGTATTGCCCAAAGCGGTTCTTTCACAAGAAACAATTGTGCATCTGGAGGCGTTGGATCCAGTGTTAGCTACAGCCAAGCTTTAGGCGTGGTTACATCGATAATTTCGCAGGCGGACGCCGATGCATTAGGACTGGCTAAATTTAATACGGATGGACAAAACTATGCAAATGCAAATGCAAACTGCACGTTTAGCAGTGTTGGATTTAATGGTTCATTTGCGAAAAACAATTGTGAAGCAGGAGGAATTGGATCTAGTGTTCCTTTTAGCCAAGCTGCTGGAGCTGTTACTTCAACTGTTTCTCAGGCTGATGCTGACACTAAAGGTCTCAATAAATTTAATACTGATGGACRGGCTAATGCCAATTCCAACTCATCGGCAACGTGTACTTTTTATAGTGCCGCTAAATCCATAACAGCCAATAAAAACAATTGCGGTACAGGTAAAGGCGGTTCTGCGGTAACCTATACAGTTCCTGCCGGAACATATAGTTCAACTATTTCTCAATCAAATGCTGACTTGCTGGCTCAAAACGATATTAGTCTCAATTCACAAACCTATATAAATGCAAATGGAACTTGCTCATCTGAGACTTACAGTGTTTCTATGTTAGATTATGATCCGATGATGTCTAAGATTTGGGTAAGCGCTAGCTGCAACTCGGCAAGCCATATAGAGAGAACAATTTCTGTAACTATACGATATCAGTATCAAGTTAATAAAACAGCTACTATAACTAAATATTTTGTTTTACCTGCAAATTCAACTGGTACAACATTTACAGTTGTCTTGACCTTTGTCGGAGAACCAGTGATTCAATCATTTACTATTAATTAATTCTTAGTATTTAAAAATATAAAGAAATCCAAATGAAAAAATATATACTATTATTAATCCTGTTATTCTTTACCTATATTGGTAAATCTCAGACTTTTAGTGATGATAATTTTGTTTATGGTGCCACACCTAAAAAAGCAGTACAGATTGCTAATTACGATAGTTTAAGTAAAGATGATATCAATCAAAATGTAACTTATTTTGACGGATTGGGTAGACCTAAACAAACTATCGCCATTAATCAAGGGGGAAGCGGCTCAAATATTGTCACACATATCGAGTACGATGGCTTTGGCAGGCAAGTCAAAGATTATCTGCCCTATGTATCAACGCAAACTACTTCTGCTCTTATAGATCCTGCAACTTTAGTGCCTAACATCATTACGCAATATCAAACAAATTATGGCAGCATTAATGGGAATCCATTCTCGGAGAAAAAATTAGAGTCCTCACCGCTCAGCAGGGTTTTGAAACAAGCAGCTCCCGGCAATGACTGGGCAATGAATGGCGGACATGAAATAAAACTGGATTACCAGACCAATACAACAGATACTGAGGTAAAATTATACAAAGCTACTGCAACATGGAATGCTGGATCGGGTTTGTATGACATTTCGTTTTCAGATGCAGGAAATTATGCCGTTAACCAGCTGTATAAAACCATTACCTATGATGAGAATTCAGCTGCTGCTCCAACAGATGAAAAATTAGGAAGCACTGTGGAGTTTAAAAACAAAGAAGGACAGGTTGTTTTGAAACGAACGTATGAATCCAGTGCCAAATACGATACGTATTATGTGTATGACAGCTACGGAAACCTGACTTATGTTTTGCCTCCATTGTTTACTAACACGGCAGGACAGCTGGATGGATTGTGCTATCAGTACAAATACGACAACCGCAATCGTCTTGTGGAGAAAAAACTTCCAGGCAAGCAATGGGAGTTTATAGTGTATGATAAATTGGATCGTCCAGTCGCTACGGGACCTGCTTTATCACCATTCAAAGACGATACTGCGGTGGGGTGGCTAATCACCAAATACGATGCTTTTGGAAGACCCATTTATACAGGGTGGTATAACTTAGTTTCTAATTCAGCCAACAGAAAATCATTGCAGGACGCACAAAACAGCGCATCGGTTTTGTTCGAAACCAAACAAACTTCTGGAGCGATTGACGGTATTCCAGCTTATTATACTAATCTTGTTGCTCCAACAGTTTTCAAACTTCTTACTGTCAATTATTATGATAATTATGTCTTTCCTAATGTACCTGCTGTCCCTACTGCAGTAGAAGGACAAAATGTGTTGGTGAATACCAAAACTCTTGCCACTGGATCCTGGACTAGAGCCGTAACAACCCCTTCTTCGATTCTAGGAGAAACTGCTGCTGTTTTTTATGATGCCAAAGCAAGACCTATCCGCAATGCCGTGACAAACTATTTGGGAGGCTATACAAATACAGACAGTAAATTGGATGCCTTTTCGGGTCAATTGCAATACACGATAAACAAGCACAAACGCACCACTGCCGATACCGAACTTGTCTTAAAAGAGACGTTTACCTATTCACTGCAAGACCGTCTGCTTACTCACACCCATCAAATAAATGGCGGTGCCATACAGCTGTTAGCAGACAACACCTATGATGAATTAGGACAGCTCACCAGTAAAAAAGTGGGTAATACCAGCAGTATGCCATTGCAGAAAGTAGATTATGCCTATAATATAAGAGGCTGGCTTACGGGAATCAACAACGACCCCACTAACAACTTGGTATTGAACACCAACGAAAAAGATTTGTTTGGATTTAAGATCAATTACAATACTATAGCAGGAACTGTCGCGAATGTAAAGCCGTTGTACAACGGAAATATAGCCGAAACGTATTGGAGAACCGATGCTCCCCTCCGGAAATATGGATATGTTTATGATAATTTAAACCGTTTGAAAAGTGCCGTTTATCAAAAACCAGGCGATGCGATTCCTGTGTCTGGGGCTTATAATGAGAGTTTAAGCTATGATAAGAACGGCAATATAATATCTCTTCAGCGTTTTGGAACCAGTGATGCACCTAGCCAAGTTTTTCAAATTGATGATTTGGGATATGAGTATAGCACAACCAATGGCAATCAGCTTACAAAAGTAACTGACGGGGCCAATGGTAATAATGCTGAAGGTTTTATTGACGGTAACAAAACAGGAGATGATTTTACCTATGATTCCAACGGTAATTTGATAACGGACAAAAACAAAAATATAACCGCCATAGTTTACAATCATCTCAACTTACCCACCAAAATAACCTTTGGAACGACAGGGACAATTGAGTATATTTACAACGCTTTAGGGCAAAAATTAGAGAAAATTGTAACCCAAGGCACAACGGTAACCAGTACTAATTATTTAGGAGGGTATCAATATATCAAACCGAATTTAGGAACTTGGGCATTGCAGTTTTTCCCAACAGTAGAAGGATATGTAAAGAATACTGTTGTAAACAGTGCAAATAATTACAGCTATGTTTTTAATTATACGGATCATTTAGGAAACGTACGATTGAGTTACAGTGATGCCGATAAAAATGGAACTATTGCAACAACAGAGATTGTAGATGAGAATAATTATTATCCTTTTGGGTTAAAGCATATTGGTTACAATGGTTATGTACCTACGGGTTATAAGTATAAATACAACGGAAAAGAACTGCAAGACGAGCTGGGACTTAACATGTATGACTTCGGAGCTAGAAATTATGACCCTGCACTTGGGCGTTGGATGAATATTGACCCACTAGCAGAAGTATCAAGAAGATTTAGTCCATATACATACGCACTTAATAATCCTGTGTTTTTTATAGACCCTGATGGTATGAAAGCAGAAGCAGGACAATCTGGAAATTATTACGATTGGGATGAAAAACAGTATAAAAATAAAGATACTGGTGCAACAGTAACAGCAGGGGAAGCGATTGCAAGTCATAGTAGTGAATCAGGCGGTGGTGGTGATCCTCCAAAAAAAGGTAAACCTAGTTTTTTTAAACAAATGCTGTTAGCTGTTCCTGTTTTAGGTGCTACAATTGATAGCAGTGACAAATTAGTTGAAGGAGATTATTGGGGTTCTGCTTCTAGTTTTGGAATAGGAGTTCTTGATTTATTTACTCTTGGCTTTGCTAGTGAATATAAAATTGGAACAAAAGCTGTAACAGTTGGGGCAGAAGAAGCTTTAGCCAAAAGCACTCTTAAAAATGGAAGCCTTGTAAAAATAGGAGCAGTTGAAGATGATGTAATGATGTTTTCTTCCAAGATTGGAAATGAAACTGTAGAAGGGATTACAAATTTTACTGTAAAAGAAGGTAAATTATATTTAAATCAATTACACTTGCAGGGGTCTTCTGCTGGAAAGGTCGGTAGAGAATCTTTGTGGGACATAGCAAGAGATTTGGGACGTCAATACAATGTAAAGGAAGTAATAATACAAGGAGGAAGAAGGACTACGGGTAAGTACAAAGGACAAATTCCGTCTCCAATAACAATTAAAGTACATTAAATTATGGCAAAAATAATGCTAGAAAGCTGGCGTGAAGGATTAGAGAAGATATCCCTCACAAAATTGCAAATGGATAAATTAGGAATATCTTTAAAGCAATCTAAATCTAATGTAGATTCTCTTTTAGATAACGTAAAAGTAATTTTAGAGATTGATGATGAAAATTTAGCAAAAGAGTTTCTGAAAGATGCAGAAAAAATTGGAGTTAATTGTAAAATTTTATGAGCAATGATAATGGTGATGCCCCGTTCTTTTCACACGACTCTTTTATAAAAACGGGTTCCATATAAGGAATTCCTAGTAGATATAAGAGTTAAAGGAAACAATCTAAATTTGTTTTATTAAAAGAGAAAAACTTACAATTTTTACATTTATTTTGCTGATTTACTGTTATTCTTAGTGATTTTTGTTCTGCAAAATGAGTTTTATAGTCGCTAAGAGATATGCTTTTACCTTCAAAAGTTTCTTCTGGAGTATTAACCTGTGAAGAAAATTGTGGGCGAATTGTATTGTAAGTGAGAACATTTTCTACTAAATCACTTATAAGTTGTTTTCTATTTTCTAAATTTCGAGGCAGTAAAAATTAATGTTTGATTATTTTATTAAGAGCTTCAATTTTTGAATTGGAAAATGGAATGTCTTTCTGAGCAATTAGATGTTTTATATTATCATCTGTTGTTTGATTTGTTTTTGGGTGTTTTCAAAAAGAAATTAAGCCCAAAGCTGTTTTCTAACATAATTCAATTTTTTAAATTAATAAATATAGAATTATGACGTTCTTTAGTCAAGTTGTTAACCTATTTTACATGTTGTAAATCAGTATTTTAAGTGCTTTTTTATGGCAAAATTGTGGCACTTTTTGCTCCAGTGGCAAAATGCCACGAAACTGCCATATAAATTTGGAGCACTTTTAAAAATTTTGATAGTTGCAGGAAAAATAAAAAAGCCTGCAAATCCAAAAATTTGCAGGCTTTTAAAGGGTTTCGAGACATTTTGTGCGTTTTTGACAACTTTGAAAAGTTGGCTTTAAACGGTCCCAGTGGAATCGCCGGGAATCGAACCTAAGACCGAAAACCCGCACTATTGCCTTTATTTTACTTTTGTAAAACCGGGTCTGCCACGATTTTGCCATAAGTTTAAAAACTCCTTGAAATCTTGGTTGTTTTAAACTTTCCTGCATGAAACTGATTGACTTTAAAAGAACGACATAATTCAATGATTACTACAAAAGTAAACATTTTTTGGAACTATGAACTTATTGGCAAGTGATTAGTATATTCAAATCATTTTTGCAACTTCTGCCTGTAGTGTTCAAGGTGTTCTGTCTAGTGCCGAACAAATTCTGGATATAAGTTCTCAGACGGCAAAGTTTTGCAATGTACTATGATATAGAAATTTTGATTACATGTCAATTTTGTTTTACTAATGAAAGCACGACAAATGAATTGGTCGGTTTTTATTGGATTTTTTATATGGAAGGGGGTAATTCAGCTACTGCTTTTCCTTTTAGTGTTTCATTTACCAGATATCCAAGGAATGCTGCAAATGGAATAATATTCTGATCTACGCTGGCTTTTTCCAGTGCCTGCATGTATTCATCCCTTTTTTCAACTGGTATTACTGTCCATGGATATCCACCGGATGCCAGCATTGCATTTAAAAGAAAACGTCCCATTCGTCCATTTCCATCCATATAGGGATGAATAAATACAAATATGAAATGTCCTAAAACAGCACGTACCGAGGCTTCACTTTCTTGTTCAAGCAATTCAAAAAGAATTGGCATAGTATCACGCATAGCCTCGACGTTAAGCGGTGTGTGTTTAGAGTTGCCAATATAGACTTGATGATTTCGATATCCTGCCAGATCTGATGCTTTTAATATGCCAGCAGCTACACTTGGATCAAATAGTTCTCTGTACCATTTGGAATGATCTTTGTCTACTTCGATGCCGGGGTTTGCTCCCTTTAAGATTTCTTTAATTGTCTCTTTAACTTGTGTAAATGCTTGATAATAACCTCTTGCGGCCATCGCATCCCTTTGTTTTCGATCTTCCTCATTTTCTTTTGCATCCCATCTGCCACTGCTCACTTTGGCAATTAATTCCGGTGTTACACGATAGCGTTCAATTGATAATGAATGGTAAGCATCAGTAATAAAAATATCATCAATTTCTTTAAGATATGAATTAGTGTCTTTGGGTAGTCCGGGCTGGGCAGGAAAGATATTTATAATATCTTCGCGCATCTGCATCCACATTAAGCGAATGCGGTTTGCATATGGCGATCGTTCGCGCGGAGATAATTTGATATCAAGCTGATTGTTAAATGGGTCTTCTTCGCGAATATCGTAATCTGCTGCCTTGAATGTTTCAATGATTTGATCTGCTATTCTATCTCGATGTATATTGCGAAATGCGCCGGCTAAACGTCCAGCGAGTGTGGTATGTCCATTCTCCAGTAATATTGGCAATAACTCAGAGGCATCCCTGATCATTGAAAGTGTCGTACGGGCATCAATTGCATTGTGAGTATACAAAGAAGGGCTGCTATAGATAAGAGCACTCTGCAGATTGTACATCTTTATGCCTCTTTGTATCTCAATTTGATCTGGTGATGCTATATTGGTCTTTAGATTGAAAAGTGATGTATTGTATGGCAATGGGGTTGGTTTGTTGTTGCCTTCGGGGGAGCGTACAAGTAACTGCTGTGGCACTGACCAGTTTCCAGAATGTATAAGCAGTGATTGATCAGCAGATATACACCAGTTCTCCCCATATTTTTTATTAAGAAATTGAGAAATAAAATCCCAGTATGAACTAAACCAAGCAGTTGTTTCTCCTTCTTTTTCACTTGGGTCTGTTGCAATGTACCAGCCTTTGGAGACCTCTCGAATGAAGCCGTTTTTTACCAATAGCTGTCGATATTTTACATTAGGGATATCATCGGTATGTATCCCCACAATGTCCTTCTCTTGTTGGTCTTTAAGAAAAGTAAGTGCTTCTATAAATCTTTCTTTTGGTGTCGCCATTTTTAATTATATTATTGTTAACCATACTATAATTTTCTTAGAAATTTGCATACGTGGATACGTGATAAAATTAGTATATGCAAATGTATTAAAATTAGCAAACATAAACGTGATAAAATTAGTAAATACCAATGTGTTTGAATTAGTAAAATCGATAGTGCTAAAATTAGTAAATTTAAATCATGAAGAATATTTATATAAGTATTATTATTATTATTATTATTATTATTATTATTTTAGGTTTGATTAATGCCGAAGAAATTCTGGTTATAGGCTCTCAGACGACAAAGTTTTGCAATTTACTATGATTTATGATATAGAAATTTTGATTGCATATCAATTCAGAGAAAGTCTTACTGCTTTTTGTTTGGCTTTATTGTTATTTCCACTTCGCTTCGATAGCCTGGATGGTAGGATGGCCGGTAATAAATATAGCCCATTTGCTGCAACTCCTTAAAGTATTTATGGTAGGTTGGTAGCGTACTAACATGTGAAAGGGACATTATTTTGCTACGGCTCACTTTAATGATGCTTGTGTGTCCTTGTCTATAGGCGAGACAAAGAATTGCACTCAAAAGTGCAAAGTGCCAAACATTAAGCCTTTGATCCTCTTCCAAAATTGAGAGGTACTTATAAAGCTTTTTCAGTTTCATATTATTTTATATCGTTGAACAGATTCATTAAATCTGATTTGTTATAATAATATGATCCTAAAACTTTTTTGAAGCGCACTTTTTTCGTTATCCTGAGATTCTGTAACGATGCAGCAGACATATCCATCAATTTTCTGACAACGCGACTTTTAAGCCATTCTGGATTTAAGTTGTCGTTTTCTTTATTTTGGTTGGTCTCTATAATTTGTTTGAACTGCTCCACTAGCAATAGACCAAATTGTTTTAAATCATCTTTAGTTATATTGTCGTTCATCTTCTGCCTCCTGTTCTGTATTATTAAGTTGTGAGCTAAGTTATTACGTAATCTTTTTTGTTGCTTAAAAGTGGAGTTTAGGGTCACTGTTAGGCATTCAAAGTCCACATGTAACGCTTTGAAGTGCTAAACAATTTCTGCCTTTGCAGTATGAATCAAGAGATAATAAACATATGCTATAAAAAAACTCTTGCGATTTTCTATGGCTAAGAATGCGAAAAACAAAATAATTTTATAATTCGCTTAAAATTGTTTGGGAAGTAAATATTATTCGTAAATTTTACGAATGGAATAAAAGACCAAAATGGAAAAGACAAAAAAAGATTATTTTGCAGACCAGCAGACAGATTAGCCAGATTTGCAAAAGCATTAGGAAATCCTATAAGAATCGCTATTTTCCGATGCAGAAAATAACATTCCTTATTTTAATAGAGTTTTCAACTTTAGTGGTACAATTATGGTACAATTTAAAGCAAACTATCGCAAAACAAAACAAAGTATCCTTATCAAGATAACATAAACTCATAGGAGTTGTTTACACAAAAATAGTTATAAACTTTTAATATTGATTATATCATTGATATAAAAAAAGCTGAGTAATATATGATTAGAGTACTTACACATGAAGGTTAAAAAGTAAAAAGGTCAAAAATCTAAATATTAGATTTTTGACCTTTTTTCAATATCGTTTTGGATTTCTAAATAAGTTTTTACCCGACCAGACTTAATCCATTTCATTAACTCATGTCTATAAAAATAAATACGTTTACCTTGTTTATTAACTGGGATTTCCCTTTTACACACTTTACTATAAATTGTTGATACCGATAGATCCAAAAGTTTTGATGCTTCTTGAATGTTTAGAACTTCTTCTTTATTTTCTTCTACATTGGAAATTCTTACAATAAGTTTTTCCAAATGCTCTAATTTATCATGAATTTTGTTCATCATTATAGGTATTTGGTCAAAAGTAAATGGCTTCATGGTGATCGGTTATTTAAATCTCATGTAAAAGTATTTATTACCGACTTTGAAGATATAAGATGTCCTTAAAAAGGGGAGTTTGGCTTTTAATTTCTAATCATTATAGGTTATAGGACTATAAGAAATCTAATCCATTAAGGAGAAATGTTGGCTCTAATATTTGGTCTATTAGCCCCATCCGAATAAATTTGAACTATTGCATCGAAGATTTGTAAAAATTGAAAAATATTTCCAAGTAGTATTTGTTCTTATCTTTAGTTACTGTTAAGTTATCTTATTCAGTATTTTAAAATTTTTAATTTCAAAAGCATAAAATAAAAAAAAACTATTTTTACAGTCTTGAAACTTACAAACACCATATTGTCAATTATAATTCTGATTCTTTCCTGTATGCCTTGTGCAGATAAGGAACAAAATGTATCGTTTGAAAAAATGACTATAAACAATAGTTCAAAGCAACATCACAATAAAGATATTTGCTCCCCTTTATGTGTTTGTAGTTGCTGTGGATGTCAAGGTCACGTTCACAACACTATTTGTTCTTATAATATCTTTTCGGTTAAAACTATAATTGATAAAAATCTTCCTGAATACAAATCAATTATTACTTCCAATTTCTTCGGGAGTATTTGGCTGCCCCCACAAATTATTGCTTAATTTTTTTGATGATTAAAAGAATACAATTCTACTTGATAGAGTTAGTTACAAAGTTTTCTTTATTTAAATTAATTACAGTTATAGATATAATAATGGCAAAGCAAAAAACAAAAAGACCGAACAACCCTAAACCTAAATCCAAAAAGCCAATAACGGTTTACACTGTTATTCGTACTATAATGATAATACTACTTTTGTTGCTTTTGTTATTGGGAGTTGCTGCAAAATATTGGTACTACTACAATAAATATTACAAATAATTAATAATCATTATAAATAATTTATTAATTATAAAAATAAAAATCATATTTTTACAGTCTTGAAATTTACAAACATCATATTGTCAATTATCATCGTAGTACTTTCCTGTATGCCTTGTGCAGACAAGGAACAAGGCGTTTCGTCTGTAAAAGTAACTATAACCAATAGCTCAAAACAGCACCACGAAAAAGACACCTGTTCTCCTTTGTGCATTTGTAACTGTTGTGGTTGCCAAGGTTTCGCCTACAATACAATATGCAATTACAATTTTGTTGCCATTAAAAACATAATTGACAAAAAACTGCCTGAATACAAATCAATTCTTACTTCCAATTTCTACGGAAGCATTTGGCAACCGCCACAAATTAATGCTTAATTTTTTTTGATTAATGTTTAAATGAATGGCTATTAATGACTTGTGCATTAATAACACTATTAATTTTCATTAATCACTTTTACAGTATTTGATGCATTCAATTACTGTGAATTATAAATTAATTAATAAACATTAATCATTATAAATAGTGTTAAACAGAATCATTCATTTTAGTATAAATAATAAATTCATCATTGGTTTGATGACTTTATTCTTAATCATTTGGGGGGTTTGGAGTGCTTCCAAATTACCTATTGATGCAGTACCGGATATTACAAACAATCAGGTACAAATTATTACGCTTTGCCCCACTTTGGCAGGGCAGGAAGTGGAACAATTGGTAACTTTCCCAATAGAACAAAGTATTGCAAATCTTCCCGATTTAGAAGAAACCCGAAGTATTTCACGCTTTGGTTTATCAGTAATCACAGTCGTTTTTGATGATGATGTCAATATTTATTTTGCACGACAACTTATTAGTGAACGCCTCAAAGAAGCGATTAGTCAAATACCACAAGGAATAGGAACACCCGAATTAGGTCCCGTTAGTACAGGACTTGGCGAAGTGTACCAATATATTTTACATCCAAAAAAAGGAAGTGAAAATAAATATTCTGCAATGGATTTGCGATCTATGCAAGATTGGATAGTAGCAAGACAACTCAACGGAACTCCCGGAATTGCTGAAATAAATAGTTTTGGTGGTAAATTAAAGCAATATGAAGTTGGCGTGAACCCAAATCGCTTAAAAGCAATGGGAGTAACAATTCCTGATATTTTTAATGCTTTAGAAAAAAACAATCAAAATACAGGCGGTGCTTATATTGACAAAAAACCAAGTGCTTATTTTATTCGTGGTGTTGGTCTGGTTACTTCTTTAGAAGACGTAAGAAATATTGTTGTGAAGAGCAACCCAAATAGTGTTCCTATTTTTATAAAAGACGTTGCTGATGTCAAGTTTGGAAGTGCAGTGCGTTATGGAGCAATGACTTATAACGGAAAAGTAGATGCAGTTGGTGGTATTGTAATGATGCTAAAAGGTGCAAACAGTAATGAAGTCGTACAAAGGATAAAAGACAAAATGATTGTCATACAAAAATCATTACCTGATGATGTAATCGTTGAACCATTTATTGATCGAAGCACCTTTGTAAACCGTGCCATTTCTACGGTTGAAAAAAACCTAATCGAAGGAGCATTAATAGTAATTTTTGTATTGGTTTTATTTCTTGGAAATCTTCGTGCAGGACTTATAGTAGCTTCGGCTATACCGCTTTCTATGTTGTTTGCTTTGGGATTGATGAAAGTTTTTGGAGTAAGTGCAAACCTAATGAGTTTGGGAGCTATAGATTTTGGATTAATTGTAGATGGTGCCGTAATTATCGTGGAAGCTTCTCTCTATTTTTTAGAACACAATAAAACTAAGGTAAAGCTGACCCAACCACAAATGGATCACGCCGTAGAATATAGTGCTAAAAAAATGATGAGTAGTGCCGCTTTTGGCCAAATCATTATTATGATTGTTTATTTTCCGATTTTATCTTTAGTGGGAATTGAAGGGAAAATGTTTGGACCAATGGCAAAAACAGTTTCGTTTGCCATTATTGGAGCAATGATCCTTTCATTGACCTATATTCCTATGATGAGTGCCTTGTTTTTACCTAAGCTTATCAGTCATAAAAAAACATTTTCAGACAAGATGATGGACTTTTTGTATAAAAAATACGAGCCTCTTTTGGTAAAGGTTATTGAGATAAAATACAAAATAGTTGGAATTACTGTTGCATTACTATTAGTTACCTTTTTTATTTTCAGCAAAATGGGCGGAGAGTTTATCCCAAATTTAGCGGAAGGAGATTATGCGTTTGAATTTAAAATGCCTCTCGAAACTTCTTTATCCCAAAGTATTGAAACCTCGATGCAAGGCGCAAGAATTGCAAAACAATTCGACGAAGTAAAAATTGTAGTGGGAAAAACGGGAGCTGGTGAAGTACCTACTGACCCAATGCCACCTGGAGCAACAGATATGATGATTATTCTAAAGCCGCAAGACGAATGGAAATCAGGTAGAACTTATGATGAATTGGGTGATGCAATAGAAGAAAAATTAAGTGTGATACCTGGTGTTTTTATCGAAAAAAGTCAACCGATTCAAATGCGTTTCAATGAATTAATGACTGGAATCAAACAAGATGTCGCTATAAAAATATTTGGAGAAAACTTGGACAGCCTTTCCGTATATGCAAAAAAAGTCGAAAATGTGATTGTAAATGTAAAAGGGGTTTCATCTCCTCAAGTAGAACAAGTAGATGGTTTGCCACAAATCAATATAGAATATGACCGTTTGCGAATTGCTAATTATGGTCTAAATGTAGAAGACATAAATAGTATTGTAAGTACTGCTTTTGCAGGAAAAGCTGCAGGTGTAGTTTACGAAAACGAGCGAAAATTTGATTTAGTGGTGCGGTTGGACAGTACATCAAGAAGAAGTATTGAGGACGTGAATAATTTATTGATACCGACACCTTCAGGAAATCAAATACCATTATCACAAGTGGCAAAAGTTGATTTTAAATTAGGCCCTGCGCAAATTAGTAGAGAAGCCGGAAAACGTAGAATCGTTATTGGTTTCAATATACAGGATAGAGATGTACAAAGTGTTGTTAAAGAAATTCAAGACAAATTAGCAACAAAAGTAAAATTGCCATCAGGCTATTATTTTACATACGGAGGAACATTTGAGAACTTACAAAAAGCATCAAATCGATTGATGATTGCAGTTCCTATTTCCCTATTATTGATTTTTATGCTTTTGTACTTTACATTCAATTCTATGAAACAAGCCAGTTTAATATTTTCTGCAATTCCAATGAGTGCCATTGGTGGTGTATTTGCATTAATCCTTCGCGGAATGCCTTTCAGTATTTCAGCAGGAATTGGTTTTATTGCATTGTTTGGAGTAGCTGTATTGAATGGAATTGTACTTATAGGCACATTCAACCAACTCGAAAAAGAGGGCTGGGATGACGTTATCAAACGTGTTATTGAAGGAACAAAAATCAGACTGCGCCCCGTTTTAATGACAGCTACCGTTGCCTCATTAGGTTTCTTACCAATGGCAATGTCACACAGTGCAGGTGCCGAGGTGCAAAAACCATTAGCAACTGTAGTAATTGGCGGACTGCTTTCAGCTACATTTTTAACTTTATTTGTGTTGCCTTTACTGTATATCATATTCAATACAAAAATTAAAATAAAAGGAAAATCGATAACAACAATTTTAGTTATTGGACTGTTTCTTTCATTCAACAATGGTCAGGCACAATCTCGCAAATCTATTGATGAAGTCTTAAATTTGGGTCTAAAGGATAATTTGCAATACAATATCAATCAGTCACAAATTACAAAAAACCAGCTTTTAATAAAAGGAAACAAGGAGTTTCCTAAAACGGGCATTTTTGTTGAGAACGAAGATCTTCGCCCTTCGGATAAAACCGGTATTTGGAAAATTGGTTTACAACAAGCTTTCTATATGCCGCAAGTAAACCAAGCCAAGAAGAATTACTATAGTGAGCAAACCAAGTACTACGAGGTTAACAAAGAAGTAATCAATACAGAGCTGAAAAAAAACATCCGTTCTGTTTATTACCAATTATGGTATTTGCAAGACAAGGCAGCTTTATATCAGCAATTAGACACTATTTATGCAGGCTTACTAAAAACGACCACCATAAAAGTAAAAACTGGAGAAAGCGCTGGTATTGAGAAGATTTCAGCAAACGTGAAGTTGAAAGAAATTGAAACAAACATCACGCAGCTTCAAAAAGAAATGGTAGTGCAACAGCAAGTACTAATGCAATTATTAAATAGCTCAGAAGCCATTTTGCCTCTTTCAAAATCTTTAGAAAAGTTGGAATATGGTTTGCAGAATTCAACCGAAAATCATCCAAGCCTTCTTTTATTGCAACAAAACATAGCGATTGCCAATAGTGAAATCGCTATTCAAAAAAGCAATAATTTACCTGAATTTTCCGGTCGTATTTTTTCACAGAAATTATATGGTGTAGATGACCCGTATAGTGGTTTTTCATTTTCAACATTATTCCCAATATTCGGAAGCGGTGCCAATCATAATAAAATAAAAGCCGCCAGAACCGAAAAGGAAGTACAAGAACAACAACTGCAATACAAAACGCAAATACTTAAATCTGACCTGACTCAACGTCAAACCGAAGTGGAAAAAAGCTTATCTGGTTTGCAATTTTATG
Source organism: Flavobacterium sp. P3_A6 (assembly GCF_056403035.1). Lineage (NCBI taxonomy): Bacteria > Pseudomonadati > Bacteroidota > Flavobacteriia > Flavobacteriales > Flavobacteriaceae > Flavobacterium > Flavobacterium sp. P3_A6. Next base: position 71,005 of record NZ_JBFUGG010000004.1, read on the forward strand.
AAACTTTGGGTTTGCAGCAAGCTGATGAAATTATCAAAGCCGCTAACCAATCCTACCGAGCTGGAGAAACAAGTTATGCTGATTTCTCATTGTATTTGAGTCAAGCCATCGAAATAAGGAAAAATTATTTAGACAATCTAAATGCCTACAACCACGCCATAATTGAATTCAATTATTTCACAAATAAATAAATTAAAAAAAATGAAATCTTTAAAATTATATAAGAATCCCCTTTTGTTGTTTGCCTCTTGTCTTTTGCTTGTTTCTTGCGGTAAGACCGAAACTAAGCCAGAAGAAGAACAAAAAGCAACAACAGAAGAAGCAGCTCCTACAATCGCGTCACTCACAGCCGAGCAAATAAAAACGGTAGACATACAATTCGGGACTATAGAACAAAAACAATTAACGGCAACACTCAGAGCCAACGGCGCATTGCGAGTGCCTAACAATAACAAAGCCAATGCCACTTCAATGTACGGGGGTGTTATAAAAACCATTAATGTACAGTTAGGTGATTTTGTAAAAAAAGGTCAAGTAATTGCTACAATAGCTAATCCACAATTTATACAATTGCAGGAAGAATATTTGAGTACTTCCAGTAAAATAATCTTTGCCGAACAAGAATTAGCAAGACAGAAAGAACTCAATGCAGGGAATGCGGGGGCATTAAAAAACTATCAAAATGCCGATGCAGAACTAAAATCAATTAGAACTCGCCGCGCTTCTTTGCAACAGCAAATTCAGTTAATGGGTATTAATCCAAATAGTTTAAACAATAGTAATTTGCGTTCTGCATTGTCAGTGACCAGTCCAATAACTGGCACCATAAGCAATGTGTTTTCCAAAATTGGAAGTTATGTTGATGTGTCTTCACCAGTTGCCGAAATTGTAGACAATTCACAACTGCATTTGGATTTGAATATTTTTGAAAAAGATTTGCCTATGCTAAAGGTGGGGCAAATTATACATTTTAGAATTACGAATAACTCAGGACAAGATTACAATGCCAAAGTGTATTCAATAGGTGCAGCCTTTGAGAATGACAGTAAAAGTATTCCTGTGCACGCTACCGTTCAAGGTAATAAAACGGGACTAATAGACGGAATGAATATAACTGCAATTGTAAGTTTAAATAATGTTACTACTGACGCAGTCCCTACTGATGCCATTGTAAGTGCAGATGGAAAGGAATATATTTTCGTTGTAACCGATAAAAAAGCGGAAGAAGAACCACAAGAAGAAGAAAACAAATCCGAAGAACCAAAAAGCAAGGAACCAACAACAAATTTTGAAAAAATTGAAGTAGCAATAGGCGTTTCTAATATGGGTTATACCGCTATAACATTGGTAAAAGAGGTTCCTGCAAATGCAAAAATTGTAACAAAAGGTGCATTTTTTGTAAATGCAAAATTAACCAACAAGGGAGAAGAATAAAGAGTAATCAACCCATTGGTGTAATTATTATAAATAGCAGTTCACTAAAATTTTAAAAACTAATTACCCTAATGGGTTAATAAATCTAAAAAATGAAACACCAACACAAATACGATGCAAACGGCAAACAGCTTTGTTGCACATTGGAAGAAAAAATAAATCACAAAACCGACAAACAAACTGGCTGTTGTACAACTCACAATGAACCTGAAAATCATTCGGACGATGATGGACACGACCATGATCATTCAACCGAAGGAAAGTCTACTTTTCAATTGTTCTTGCCAGCAATAATAAGTTTTGCGTTATTACTCATTGCTATTGGTTTTGACAACTATTTTCCTCAATCGTGGTTCACAGGATGGGTGCGTATTGCTTGGTATGGAGTAGCTTATGTACCTGTGGGTTTTCCTGTAATAAAAGAAGCTTTTGAAAGCATTCGTAATGGCGAAATATTTTCGGAATTTTTATTAATGGTAATTGCAACTATTGGAGCATTTGCCATTGGTGAATATCCCGAAGGTGTTGCTGTTATGTTATTTTATGCTGTTGGCGAAGTATTTCAAACATTAGCTGTTCAAAGAGCAAAAAGTAACATCAAATTATTATTGGATCAAAGACCTGATACCGCTACAGTAATCAAAGATGGAAATACTATTGATAAAAAAGCATCTGAAATTACTATCGGCGAAATCATCCAATTAAAACCTGGAGAAAAATTAGCTCTCGACGGAAAATTACTTTCTGACAATGCTTCCTTAAATACATCTGCTTTAACGGGTGAAAGTAAACCCGATACGAAACAAAAAGGAGAAACTGTTCTTGCCGGAATGATTAATCTAAATACTGTTGTTCAGGTGGAAGTTACAACTGCCTATTCTGATAGTAAACTCTCAAAAATCTTGGAAATGGTTCAGGATGCAACAGCGAAAAAAGCACCAACAGAACTATTCATCCGAAAGTTTGCTAAAATTTATACGCCTATAGTTGTTTTTTTAGCAATTGCAATTTGTGTGTTACCTATGCTTTTTGTCGATAATTATGTGTTTAGAGAGTGGTTATACAGAGCATTAGTTTTCTTGGTTATTTCTTGTCCTTGTGCGTTAGTAATTTCGATTCCTTTAGGATATTTTGGTGGAATTGGTTCCGCTAGTAAAAACGGAATCTTATTCAAAGGTTCTACTTTTCTCGATATAATGGCATCAATCCAAGTAGTGGTAATGGATAAAACAGGAACGTTGACCAAAGGTGTTTTCAAAGTTCAAAAAGTTGTAGCCGTTGATATTCCCGAAGCCGATTTAGTAAAATATACATCGGCACTCGAAACCAAATCTACTCATCCTGTTGGAACTGCTATTATTGAATATGCAAAAGGCGCTGAAAAAAGTGTAGTCGTTACCGATGTCGAAGAAATTGCAGGACACGGACTAAAAGGCAGAGTAGATGGAAACGAAATCTTGGCAGGAAACGTAAAATTGATGAAGAAATTCAACATCAGTTACGATGCTGAAATTGACAATACGCCATTTACAATAATCGTTATTGCTATCAATCAAAAATATGCAGGATACTTTCTAATTGCTGATGAAATCAAAGAAGATGCCAAACAAGCAATCCAAAGTTTGCATAAAATAAATGTAAAAACAGTAATGCTTTCAGGCGATAAACAAGCTGTTGTTGATGCTGTGGCAAAAGAGTTAAATATAGATCAGGCTTATGGTGATTTATTGCCTGAAAACAAAGTCGAAAAAGTCGAGGAATTAAAATCTCAAAACTTAAAAATTGCCTTTGTTGGCGATGGCGTAAATGATGCGCCAGTAGTTGCCCTTGCTGATGCAGGGATTGCAATGGGCGGTTTAGGCAGTGATGCAACAATTGAAACTGCAGATATTGTCATTCAAAATGACCAGCCTTATAAAATATTTACAGCGATAAACATCGGTAAAAAAACCAAGCAGATTGTTTATCAAAACATTGGTTTGGCTTTTGCGGTAAAAGCAATTGTTCTTGTTCTTGGAGCTGGTGGTTTGGCAACAATGTGGGAAGCCGTTTTTGCAGATGTAGGTGTAGCATTGCTTGCCATTTTAAACGCAGTTAGAATACAACGAATGAAGTTTTAAAAATTCGATTAAAATAATGCTCTTTTCAACGAGAAGCATTCAATATTTCAAGAAAAGAACAAATCGAATAAAAAATAAAAGGATTCAAACTATAATTAATAAAAAATCAGATATAACGGTTCAAAAACTTACAAATTGAGTTGATCTATAATAGCATTCATATAAATACTTTTTCCTGCTCAAATAAATCTATTTAAGCAGGAAATTTTTATATGCTATTTGAAAGACGTCAAATCTGAGATATACACCTGATAACAATATTAAATAAAATATTTTTAACATTACCAATGATTCAAACAAAGAAAAATATTTACAGCTTACTTTTTACATTGATGGGAATTGCAACATTTGCACAACAAATCAGCACCAGTAGTACTAACCAATTCTCATTTGACAACTCTTTATTAACTTTTAATTCTAGTATTGATAAATTAGAAAATGACAATACTAACAGTTATCCTTTTGACAAAGAGGATTCATTCCAATTAGACTCTTCTTTTTATGTTAAAGATTCCCTTGTATATCCACCTACAACAAAAGATTATAGAAAATTAGGATATAATACCGCTCTTTTCGCAGGTACTACTGTTGTTATTTACGGTGTTTTATTGTTGCTTCCTGAAAGCGTAACGAAATGGGACAAAGAAGAAATGAGAAAAAACGGAATTACAGCCAAATGGAAAGAGAATGTGAAAGCGGGTCCTGTAGTAGATAGTGACAACTTTTTTTTTAATTATGTTACCCATCCCTATGCTGGAGCGGTGTACTATATGACAGCTCGTAGTTGTGGCTTTAATATCTTTGAATCCTTTACTTATTCGGCTATAATGTCAACTTTCTTCTGGGAATACGGTGTTGAAGCTTTTGCAGAGATTCCTTCAGTGCAAGATTTAATTATTACACCTATTGTTGGTTCTGCAATGGGTGAGGGATTTTTTTATGCGAAGAAAAGCATTCTTAAAAATGATTCCAGAGTTTTAAATTCGCGCTTTTTAGGAAAAACGTCTTTATTTTTTATGGATCCATTTAATACTATAATGGATGGTTGCGGCTACAAGCAAAAGGTAAAAACACAACTTAATGTAGCTCCGGTAGGATTCAATCCATATACTAAAAATACTACATGGGGACTTAGTTTTTCGGCCAGTTTTTAATTTTTTTGAAATAAGCTTCCCTCTCAAGTAAAGCCCAACAAACCAGAACTCAACAAACTCTATTATTTTCATACCAATCCATCCCTCAAAGATAAAATGGTGATTCCCGTAATGATGTATCCTAAATTCGAATACTCCCGATTTGACAAGTATTCGTTATAAAATAAAAAGATGCTTTTTATAGCATCTTTTTAGTAGTGGTATTTATTAAGATCAATTTTTAGTTTTTGTTATTTATGTTTAATTTTTTATCAACTTCTTAAACTCTTTTTAAAAAAATGAAATAATTGTTTTATGAGATTTATATAGTAAAAATAGACCAGTTAAAGTGAATAAAATTTTAAAAATCTCACTCTATTTTACTAACCCACGCACTAAATATATTCCGAAATTTATAAACTCCGGATACAATCATTAAGAAATTAAAAGGAAATAATATTTTATTTATTGTTTCTTTCATTATATTATTGAATTCGTCTTTATTTCAGCAAATTGCCTACAATTTGTTTTTTTTGCGAACCATAAAATGATCACAATAAGTTCATAAAGTTTCTTTTTATGTCTATAAGTGAAGTTTTCACAACGCCTTATCTGGCCAAAAGTCTTTTGGAGAACAATCTAAAGCTTTCGCAATTAAATTCAAATGTACAACATTGTATTTGGCTTTTTTTGATGGTGCTTCTATTTGAGAAATAAATGTAATGTTTTTACCAATTGATAATGACAGCTCTTCTTGTGTAACATTTTTAGTTTCTCTAATTTCTCTGACTTTAGAGATAACATAACGTTCTATTTCATCTAATGATTCATGCATAAGTCAAATTGAAACAAAAAACGATTAATATGTTATGTACTATAGTACATATTTGAAATATTGTTATATATTTGTAATTGGATTACATTGAAAAATGTATTTTTGCGATTCTTCAAATAAAACATTGAAGCATTCGCTTAGAATCTCGTATCAGAAAACTGGTAATTTTTAGCAACGAGGTAATAAGTATGATGCTCACGTCCTATGGCGTGGGCTCACTTATTGTTGCTCGGTATACCAGTACCTCTGATGCAGTAAGCTGAGTTCCATGCCATTTTTTTATGCCCATTATTTAGGCATAACTCAACTTCAATTCTTAGCACTGCTTCTTTTTTTAAGTTTCGCAATATCATTAATTATTAATGAATTAGTAGGGAAAGACACTGCCACCGTCTGGCTGCAACAGGCAACGGCAGTAGGCTTTCCTGTTTAAAAAACTTTTTAAAAAATTGCCAATGAATTAAAAAAAACACAAAAAAACACAAAAAAACTTTGTGCCTTAGCAGTACAACAAAAAAATGGCCCTCTAACTCGTCGGCAAAACTAGACTAGAGGACCGTAGCTAAATTAACTAACGTTTCACTTAACTAACCCAATATTATGAATAATTTTTCATTTTTCAGGGGTGGAAAGGCTTTTTGTTTCCTTTTTTTAATGGGTGTCATCCTGTCTTTTTCCCCTTTACAAGCCAACAATTCACTACGGCATAGTCTTGTAACTATCCAACAGTTTAAAATTCAAGGAACTGTAACCGATGGTGGCAATCCCTTAGCAGGCGTAAGCATTTCGATAAAAGGAAAACCAAATGCCACCGTAACAGATTACAATGGTCATTACACCCTTTCTGCCTCACCAGAAGATATTTTAGTTTTTTCGTATATAGGATACAGAACGCAACAGGTTTCCGTGCAAGGGCGCACCACAATCAACATCAGCTTACAGGAAAACACGACCAAACTTCAGGAGGTCAAGATCAATGCGGGATACTATTCTGTAAAGAACAGTGAACGCACCGGTAGCATTTCCAAAATAACTACCAAAGACATCGAGAAACAACCTGTTACCAATGTATTGGCCACGATGCAGGGGCGTATGGCGGGAGTAGATATCACGCAAGACACAGGAACTCCCGGCGGTGGGTTTCAAATAAAGATACGAGGACTCAACAGTCTTCGTGAAGAAGGCAATGAACCACTGTATATTATTGATGGCGTGCCGTATTCGTCGGAAGTAATCGGATACAGCAATACTACTAGTGGAATACCTACACCTACCAGTCCGTTAAACAGTATTAATCCCAACGATATTGAGAGCATAGAAGTTCTAAAAGATGCCGATGCAACGGCTATCTACGGTTCACGCGGTGCCAATGGCGTGGTACTGATTACTACCAAAAAAGGCAAGGCAGGGAAAACTAATGTAACAGTTTCTGCCTCCTCAGGAATTGGAAAAGTTACCAAAATGATAGACCTGATGAATACCCAGCAGTATCTGGAAATGAGAAGACAGGGTTTTGCCAATGATGGTGTTACTACATATCCCGATTGGGCGTATGACATTAATGGAACCTGGGATCAAAACCGCAATACCGATTGGCAGAAGGAACTTTTGGGCGGTACTGCGGTAATCACCAATATGCAGGCATCCGTATCGGGTGGTTCCGATTTAACTCAATACCTGTTGAGTGGTACCTATCACACTGAAACAACGGTACTCCCGGGAGATTTTGAGTACGATAAAGCGGCTGTTCATTTTAGCATGAACCATAGGAGTGAAGATAAAAAGTTTAAACTCACTTTTTCAACAGGCTATACCGCCCAAGACAATCTACAGCCTGAAACCGATATTAGCCGCACTGCACGAAATCTGGCTCCAAATGCCCCCGCTTTATATGATGCCGACGGTAACCTGAATTTTGAAAACAGTACCTTTAGAAATCCATTGGCAGCACTTCGCGCCATCACCACTGCAAAAACAAATGATCTTATTGCCAATACCGTACTTAGCTATCAAATATCCCCCAGTTGGGAACTCAAGGCTAACTTAGGCTTAACGGATTTAAAGAATGCTGAACAGCGACTATTGCCTTCGACGATGTATGATCCTGCCTATGGATTGGGAAGTAACCGCTCATCGATGTTTTCCAACAATACTCAAAGAAAATCATGGATTGTGGAACCGCAGCTTCGCTGGAACCATGATTTTGGAATAAGTAAAATTGACATACTGGTGGGGGGTACTGCGCAGCAGCAAACTTCTTCAAGGCTGTACCTGTTCGGATATGGTTTTGCCAGCAACAGCCAGATTACAGATATAGCTTCTGCCACGCAAAAATCCATTTATGTAAGCGATGAAACTCTGTATAAATACCAAGCCTTTTTTGGGCGGCTCAATTACAATTGGGATCAAAAATACATTGTGAACATAACAGGAAGAAGGGACGGCTCCAGCCGATTTGGTCCAGGTAAGCAGTTTGCCACTTTCGGAGCTGTAGGCGCCGCTTGGCTGTTCTCGAAAGAAAATTTCCTCAAGGAAAACACCGTTTTGAGTTTTGGAAAGCTTAGAGCGAGTTACGGCAGTTCGGGCAGTGATCAAATAGGGGATTATCAGTATTTGGATACCTATACTTCTTCAGGTCTGAATTATAATGGTGCAATAGGTTTGGATCCTACACGACTCTACAATCCAGATTTTAGTTGGGAAATCAATAAAAAATTGGAAGCTGCATTGGAAATGGGGCTTCTAAGTGATCGAATATTCTTTACGCTGGCTTGGTATCGAAATCGATCGTCCAATCAGCTGGTGGGAATTCCTTTGCCTGGCACCACTGGATTCAGCTCTATTAATGCCAATTTAAACGCGACCGTCCAAAATATGGGTCTGGAATTTACACTGCGAACCTTAAATTTTGAAAGTAGAAATTTTAAATGGACAACTAACTTTAATATCTCGGCTTCCCACAACAAACTGCTTTCTTTTCCAGGACTCGAAGGATCTACTTATTCTAATCGCTATGTTATCGGAGAATCTACAAGCATTGTAAAGACATATCAGTTAAATGGGGTCAATCCGCAAACCGGACTCTATGAAGTGGAAGATATCAATAAAGATGGAATGATTACTTCTTTGGAAGACAAAAAAAATATTGAGGATCTCACTCCAAAATATTTCGGAGGTTTAGAAAACCAGTTTCAATATGGAAATTGGCAATTGGATTTTCTTTTTCAATTTGTAAAACAGAAAAATTATGACTACAGTCCCAGCGTTCCTGGAGGAAGTTTCTTTAATCAGAATTCGGATATGACCAATGCATGGCAACATGCAGGCGATCAAGTTCCCTTTCAAATGAATACATCAGGTGAAAATGGGGATGCCGTAAATGCCTATTATAATTATCTGGACAGTAATGCCTCCATTGTAAATGCCTCTTTTATTCGATTAAAAAATGTTGCACTAAGTTATGACTTGCCACAACAGGCCATCAAAGGGGTGCACTGCAAAATCTCACTGCTGGGACAGAATGTGTTAACATTTACCCCATACAAAGGCGGTGATCCCGAATTTAAATATACTGCCTACCTGCCTCCGTTAAGAATAATCACGGCTGGTGTACAGCTTACTTTTTAACCTTAATACATACAGCCATGATATATATACTTATTATTTTTAAAAAGCTACTTCATAAAAGTGCTAAAGAATTGACTGCTAATAGTTGTTTCCTTATAGCGGTATGTCTAACACTAGCTGGCTGCGACAGCTTTGTGGAAGTGGATCTTCCTGCTTCACAACTGACAGCCAAAACCGTGTTCGAAGATGCAGGAACTGCTAATGCCGCAATGGCGGGTTTGTATGCCAAAATGAGAGATGGCGGCTTGTTAAATGGAAATTCAAATGGTGTTTCCTGTAATCTTGGCCTCTACGCCGATGAATTTGACTACTACTACGCATATGACGTAAGCAATTTTTATACCAATTCGCTATTTCCTGGTGAACTAGGTGTAAACGATATCTGGAACAAGAGTTACAGCCAGATTTATAGCGCCAATGCAGTTCTTGAAGGATTGGATAATTCCATATCCATTGCCGAAGCCAATAAAAAACAGTTGCAAGGGGAAGCTATCTTTGTGAGGGCATTGCTTCATTTTTATCTGTTAAATCTTTATGGCGATATTCCTTATATCACCACAACGGATTATCTGCTGAACAGCAAAGTGTCCAGAATGCCAGCCGATAAAATCTACAGCCTAATTCTGATGGACCTGAACAAAGCTGTTGAATTACTATCAGAGGATTATGTTTCGCCTGAGCGCATTCTTCCCAACCGAAGTACTGCTAAAGCACTTTTGGCAAGGGTCTATTTGTATATGGGAATGTATCCTGAAGCATCCAATGCCGCCTCTTCTGTGATTAATAATCCACTCTATAGCTGGGAAACGGATTTGGATAAAATCTTTCTAAAAGAAAGCCGCACTACAATCTGGCAATTTATGCCTAACACATCCGACAGCAATACTGCTGAGGGAAGTCTTTACATTTTTACTTCTGGTCCACCACCGGTCGTGGGGCTTAAACCGGATTTTGTAAATGCTTTTGAAGCGGGTGATCTGAGAAAAACACATTGGACAACTGAAGTGACTGACGGAGTCTCAACTTGGTACCATGCCTCTAAATACAAACAGCAATCCACCACTCCAAGCTCGGTAGAATATTCTATAGTGTTTCGTTTGGCTGAGCAATACCTAATCCGCGCCGAAGCCAGAGCGTATCAGGGCGATCTGATAGGTGCTAAGGAGGATCTAAATGTGATTCGAACTACTGCGGGACTTACCAATACAACTGCAGTTACCGCTGAAGAAATTATAACCGATATTCTCAATCAGAGGCGGTTTGAGTTGTTTACTGAATTTGGGCAGCGTTTTTTTGATCTGAAACGAACCGGAAAACTTGACGAGACCTTGTCTGCTTCTAAGACTGGCTGGAATACCACCGATAGTTTGTGGCCATTGCCTGCCCTTGAATTGAACTCCAATCCGAATCTGAATCCACAAAATCCAGGATACTAAAATCATTATGAAAGCAATGCTTATAGTAAGAAAAAAAATTGACTTCGAAATTTTGAGTTTAGTATTGGCTACACTTCTTTTGTTACTGTCCTGTCCCTGTATGGGGCAGGTACAACAAAAGAAGGCATTAACCGAGAACGATTACCAGAGATGGGGAACACTAGAAGTAAAAGCCATTTCTGACCAAGGGAAATGGGCAAGTTATGCGATGCGTTACGAAAACCACAGTGATACTTTATTTGTGCAGAACATCGCTAAAAATAAAAGCTATGTTTTCCCAAAAGGAAATGACGGTCGTTTTGGAGGGGAACAACTCTTTGCTTTTCTAGCTCCCGATTCAAAACTAAAAGTAATGGAGCTGCCCACAGGCAAAATTGCGGTTTATGACAATGTTAAGCGGTATGAGCTGGCAAAGGATGGCCAATATATAATCACCCTGAATAAAGGTTACGGTGAAAAATGCCTGATGCAGATCCGCAACCCAAATGGTAAGGTGATTGACAGTATTGACGGTATCTCTGAATATGTGTTAAATGCAGATAAGGATGCGATTGTGTATGCTTCGAGTCAAAAGGATTATAGCGAGATAGGGATTATTCATTTTACCCTCTATTCACATACTGCTGTTTCAAAAGCAAACGGCAGTCACTTTTTTAACTTGATGTGGGCTAAGGACTCTAAATCGGTGGCTTTTTTACGGGAGACAGATTCAGCTACTAAGGAAGTTACCGTGAATTATTATAGAATTGCTGATAAAAAGCTCTTCTCACTGGATTATGCCTCTAAAGCGGATTCAAAGAATATGGAAGTTTTTAAAAGGACCACATATGCCATTTCCGACGATGGAAAAAAAGTTTTTTTTATGTTAGCCAAAAAGAAGGATCCTAATTTAGAAAAGCCGGATGTGCCTGAAATTTGGCACGGCAACGACAAATGGCTTTATGCAGACAGACAACGGCAGCAGACTGAGGGCGATATTCCCAAAGTAGCTCTCTGGTATCCTGAAACGGGTTTATGTTTACAGATCAGCGATGACGAGCTACCGTCAATCATGCTGAGCGGACAACAGCAGTATGCTGTTTTATATAATAAGTTTTCCTATGGCCTGCAATCGAAATATTATGAAGAAGCGGATTTTTATTTAACCAATCTAAAGGATGGTTCCAAGGAGCTGATACTGAAAAAGCAATCCGTTGATTTGAACCAGATGGGCTTTGATCCTTTCAGCAACAGAATACTGTATTATCGGGAAAGTAATTGGTGGTTGTATGATCCTGTGAAAAAAACACATACCAACCTGACCAAAAAAGTTGCAATTCACTGGGACAACTATAATACTTCTGATGCTCCCCATCAATTTGGAGCCTATGGCAATCCGGGCTGGACCAATGATGGAAAGAATGTTTTATTGTATGATGCCTATGATATCTGGCTGGTGGCTATCGATGGTTCTTCTTGTAAGCGATTAACCAGAGGATACGAGAAAAACCTAGTTTACAGGATAACTCCCATTGAATATGACTGGCGATCACAGAGTAACTATGATGGAAGGAAACCCACCATTTTTGATCTATCCGAAGACCTACTGCTCGAAGCCACCAATAGTGAAAACTGGTCAACGGGATATTTTATTTACAATGATAAATCGAAAGAACAACCCATAGTATATGAAGCCAGTAAAATAGATGAAATCCGCAAGAGTAAAAACAGTGCTTATATCTTCCAGACTCAAACTTTCAATCAGTCGCCGCGATTGGAATTCAGAAGGAAAAACCAGACCGCTTCCAAAATTTTATTTCAGTCCAACAAACCGCAAAAAGAGTATTCTTTTGGAAAATCTGAATTACTGTATTACTACAATAGTAAAGGTCAAAAACTAAAAGCGGCGCTGTTCTATCCTGCCAATTATGACCCAACAAAAAAATATCCAATGGTAGTCCATATCTATGATGTAATGTCTGATGAACTTCATCAGTATGTCAATCCCAGCTTCTTGAATAGGGAGGGGTTTAATGTAACCAATTATACGCTCAATGGTTATTTTGTGCTGATGCCCGATATCATCTACCAGATGGGTAATCCTGGAAGTTCGGCCGTTGATTGTGTAACAGCCGGAGTCAATGCGGTTACAGGCAAAGGATTGGTGGATAAAGATAAGATCGGTTTGTTCGGGCATTCTTTCGGGGGTTATGAAACCAATTTCATCATATCGCAGACCAATATTTTTAAAGCCGCCGTTTCCGGAGCCGGAGTGAGCGACATCATTTCTTATTACTTTAATATCAGCAGGAATGGTTATTTTCAGTCTGATATGTGGCGATTTGAAAATCAGCAGTTCCGCATTGGAAAATCGCTGTATGAAGATAAGGAAGCATATGTCAGCAACTCACCCATTATGCACGCCGAAAACGTAAAAACCCCGCTGTTGCTATGGGCAGGTAAAAATGACAGGATTATTCCGTGGAATCAAAGCATTGCCTTTTATCTAGCGCTTCGAAAATTGGAAGTTCCAACACAGATGCACGTTTATCCTGACGAAGACCATTCACTAGAGAATCCAGAAAACCAGAAGAATCTCAGTCAGCGAATGATGGAATGGTTTGATTATTGGCTGAAAGGGGAAGCTGAATTTAAAGCAGTATCAAAAGAAACGGAATAGGGAATAAACATAAAAAAATAATGCAGTTTTTCAAAAAAACTGCATTATCTTCATTGAAAAATGATTTTACTAATTGCGGTGCAATTGTTGATTACAAGAAGTTTCACTTCCACCGTAGGCTGTAAAGCCCCCACTAAGACAGGCAGGTCCGGAACCCGGGCTACAGTCCACATTCTTCACTTCCTGACAGTTGTCTACAGGTGGATTGTGAATGTAAGCTGTAATCAAAACATCTGTTTTGCTTACATCCGAAGTGTTAGTACTTACTGCACCAGCACTGGCCAGAGCAAATGCTGCAATTGGCAGCATAAAGGCTCTTAAAATGGTTGTTTTCATAATGTTAAAATTTAAATTAATAGAATTTGATCTACTCTTTTCTACAGGTTTTCGATCGTTACTCCTGTCACCGGCCGGTATCTTTCAATAATATTTATATACTTTACTAAATTTTGGATTGGATTCTTTTCCCGTATCCGTATTTCAGCATATAATGTCCCGAAAGGATATACATCGCTGAATCGCCAGCGAAAAAGTTTTTCATTCGCCCCGCTTCTTCATCATACACGTAAAAACTCAAAAGATAAGTCTGTTTTGACAAATCATAAACGTCAACTACAGAAGCATACTTCCACACATCAATCTCTTCATATTTGCCTCGTAACAGGGAATTAACGAAAAGTAAGTTACCCCGTACTGTTGTGTGACGATTAACCATATACGGTGGTGCTGCCAATTTTATGTCCCCGGATTGTTTTATTTTTATCACTTCTAATTTTGCTTTAGTAGTAGTGTCAATGGTATTGGCACGATGCTCAACGGTTAGGTTTTCCTTTGTAATAATATATTGGTTGCGATAGTAGTAAGTGTAAATCAGTTTATGCAATGTGGCGCTATATTGTAGTGTACCATCGGTATCAAAAATTCCTTCCATCTGTTTTTGCAGAACCTGTGGATTGTATTTGATTTTTGGATTCTCATAGTTGTTGGCAATCCCCAGAATATTTTCTCCTGTCGGAGGTTTTTGGGTTCTAAAAGCCAGCTGCTCATCATTGATAAAGACTATATCTGAAAAATAGAATTGTTTTTCCATCATTACTTTGGCTTTCCAGTGGGAAATCAAACCTCTGTAAATGACAGGAACCGTCCCATCAATTACATAGAAATATGGAGCGTTAATCCGAATCTCGACTGCCTTAAAATTAAAATTCTCACGGTCCAATTGGATGGTGTATTTCTTTTTGCTTTTTAGATTGGAATCAATTTCAAGAATTTGGAGAGGTGCCAAACGATTGGCTAAATAAATTTTATTTTTATTAGTACCAGCAACATAATAAGATGTATTTCTTAAATCAATGCTGCCTACTTTGGCTGCTGTCGCTTGTGGAAAGCGTCTAATAAAAGGGTTTTCCTTTTGCATGATGTCTTCCGAGAAAAGAAATAATCCTGTAATGACCAAAACACTTCCTAAAACTAATAAGGATAGTCGAATCAGAATGCGGCTATTCATGGATCGCAATAAAATGGCGAATATTGCCAAAAACAGGAATGCCAGATTAAAAATAAGATGTTCTTTCCATCCTAACTTTTCCAAAATACCACCGCATGAACAGGGAATAAAATAACTGAAGTGCAGTATGATAACTATATAAGTAGTAAACATACTCATCAAGGCTACTGCAGCACATAAAGCAAAATATCTAAATCTAGGGACACTCAGTAGAACTGCAATAATCAGTTCCAGAACAATTACTGTAATAGACACAAAATCTGCAAAGGGACTTAAAAGGGGAGACTGTCCCAACTGAGCCTGAAAGTTTTCAAAATCCAATAGTTTACTGACTGCTGCATAGACAAAAAGTATAATATAGAGCAAACAAATAAACTCTAAAAACAAGTTCTGTATTTTGATATTGAATCTCATAGCTTCATAGATTTTAGTTCTACATAGCAAAATTCTGAATTCAAAAGCCAAAAGACTTGTCTTATTGGGAGCAAAACTTGGTCAAAACGGATAAAGTTTGAAAAAGTAAAATTTAACCTTCCAGTATAGAAGTAGAACCGGTTTCATTTCGCTTTATTTCATATGGAGAAAAACCAAATCGTTTTTTAAAGGATTTTGAAAAATTGGGATAATCGTTAAAGCCATTCATCACCGATATATTTTTCAAAGGTATCGTAGTGTGTTCAATCATAAAATAAGCTCTTTTCAAACGCTCATCATTATAAAACTGGTAAATACTGGTCTTAAAAAAATGACGAAAACCATCTTTTAATTTATGTTCATTAGTACCAAATTCAGATGAAAGCACTTTTAGCGATGGAAGCGGTTCTTCAAGGTGTGCCAATATATAGTCATAAAGTTTTTGAATCAAGAGGGCATCTTCCTTTCGAGTTTTATTATGTTTCTCGTTTTCATTTTCGTATGCTAAAGGTATGTAGGAATCTTTACGGGCAGGAGTAACAAAATTTAATATAATTTCCGAACTATTAACTAACCTTCCAATAGTACAGGAAACAGAAACAGGCAAATGTTCATTAGGTTTAAAATCTAAAGCAATAGTTGTAGGCAATGAAACATTTGCATCGAGTACATCATGAAGTTGTTGCAAAGAAACTGTAGTAATAATGCCCGCCAAAGGCAGGTCTATCAATTCAGATTCCGAATAACCTAAAAAATAAGCAATTTCAGGAGTAAAGCTCTTGATAGAAAAAGAGGCGTCCAAAACAAGTGTACTTTGAGCTATAAATTGAAGTTTTCTATGGGCATTAACATAGCCGACATTAAAAATCGACTCTTTCATTTCTTCCGCAACCATATTAATTAAAACAACAAGTGTTTCCAATTCTTCATCATTGGAACTTAAGGGAATGTGACTGTTAAAATTGCCTCGTGCCATCTCAAATAGCATTTGATGAATGGTTACAATACGTTCTTCGTTGTATGCTTTTTTCATAAGATTCAACTCTTAATTCTTTTTTTAATAAACTAAATCCTAAACAAACCTTTTCAGATAAACCAACGCATCATCTTCTTTAATGAAAATTTGAGTAGGTACAGAAGGCTTACTAATCTCTACATAAAAAGTGCTAATAATTAAGGAAACTTTTTCATGTACAATAAGCGCTACTGCTTTTGTCAATATGGAGCCCGATTGTGCCAAATGATCTCTTCCAGCTTTCTCAGTGGCAACGACACCTCGAATATCACATAGAATAGGATAAGATCTCTCGTTTTGAAAATGAATTCTATCGGTTACAACACACCGGGCTACCTTAAGATCAATAATAGTATTTGGTTTATATTCAAAAAAGAGTATGCCATCGGTTATCCAAAACCGAGCAAAATCATTTTCATAAAGATCATGTGCTGCAATCATGTTCTATGAATTAAAGTCTTACAATTTAACAAAAATATAAACATTTATTAATATTGCAGTTGTCTATTTGGGATTATTTGTTGCTTTTTGTAGTATTTGTTGTTAATTCGGGAATTTGACTTGTCAATTTGGGAGTATTAAAGAAGTAGATGAAATAACTTTCATTTTTTATAGTGACTTTTATAAATCTTTTTTTAAATAACGATTAAAACAACTAAAAAATGGCAAAGATCAAGCACAATAATTTTATAGATACTGTGGATGAAGTTTTTTCGAACGCAAAGAAAGAAGGCATATTACATTTATATGCTGAGGATAAAATTTTAACAGGCAGAACTATCCAAATTAAAGGAAAAGAAATGTTCCATTTCGGCACAACAGGATATCTGGGCTTGGAACAGGACGGCAGACTTAAAGAAGCTGCAATTCAAGCCATCCGTGATTATGGCACGCAATTTCCTCTTTCAAAATCATATATTTCACATCCGCTATACCATGAATTAGAAAGCAAAATCGAACAAATGTATAGTATACCGCCTATCATTACCAAGAATAGTACGCTGGGACATTTAGCAATTATTCCAACTCTGATTAGGGATGAAGATGCCGTAATAATAGATCATCAGGTACATTGGAGTGTTCAAAATGCCTGCCAGCTTTTAAAACTGCGGGGAATTCCGGTCGAAATGATTAGGCACAGCAATCTGAATATGCTGGAAGATAAAATCAAACAGCTAACCTCCAAATGCAATAAAATCTGGTACATGGCAGATGGAGTATATTCAATGTTTGGTGACTATGCTCCAATTCCAGAATTATTAGCTTTAGCTCAAAAATATCCTCAGCTTAATCTTTATTTTGATGATGTTCATGGAATGAGTTGGAAAGGCAAAAACGGAACTGGTTTTATTTTTGAAGCTATTAATGAATTACCTGAAAATTGCATTGTGGTGAGTACACTAAGTAAAACCTTTGGAGCCAGTGGGGCAACATTATTTTGTAAGAATCAAAAACTGCGGGAAAAAATTAAAAATTTTGGTGGACCGTTAACTTTTTCCGCTCAGTTAGAACCTGCATCAGTGGCCGCTGCAATTGCATCTGCAGACATTCATTTGTCTCCAGAAATAGAATTGAAACAAAAAGATTTGGCTGATAAAATTGGCTATTTTAATCAATTGTTGTCTTTAGGAAACCTTCCAATAATTTCAAAAAACGATTCGCCAGTTTTCTTTCTGGGAATGGGTACACCCGCAACGGCATATAATTTTGTTCAACGATTATTCAATGAAGGGTTTTTTCTGAATTTGGGAATTTATCCCGCTGTCCCAATTAAGAATACGGGAATAAGAATAACGTTATCCAGTCACAATCAGCAACAGGACATTACCGCCTTAGCCGAAGCGATGGAATTTCATTTTCCTAAAGCTTTGGAAGAAACTGATAACAGCGAAAACAAAATCAGAGGTGCTTTTGGAATGGACAGTAAAATAGTGGGAAATATTTCAGAATCAAAGGTGCAAGAACTTTTTATTGAAGAAAAAAACACCATTCAGAATATCATAAAATCAGAGTGGAATCAATACATGGGGAAGCAAAATATTTTCGATTGGGAAGGAATGGTTTATTTAGAAAATACATTTAGCCAACATCTAGATCCAACCAACCAATGGGATTTTTACTATTACAGCATTAAAGACAATGAAGGTAACGTAATACTTATGACCTTTTTTACATACGGTCTTTGGAAAGACGATATGCTGGCTACTGAATCTGTCTCCATCCATTTGGAAGAAATAAGAAAAACCAATCCTTTATACCTCACCTCAAAAGTATTAGGTATGGGTTCTCTATTTACAGAGGGCAAACACTGTTTCATTAATCAAAAACATCCTTTAGCAGAAAAAGCGGTGAAACTGCTATTGGACAAATTAGAAGAAAAATACAATGCCTTAAATGCAGATATGTTAGTTTTAAGAGATTTTGAAAAAGACAATAGCTACAACAAAACAATAGTAGACCAAGGATATTTCAAAATAGACATGCCGGAATCCTGTGTGATTGAAAACCAATGTTGGCATACAAATGAAGAGTTTGCAGAAACATTGTCTCCTCGTTCCCGTAAACATTTCAATAAAGAGATAGAGCCTTATGAAAAGTGCTATGATGTTGCAATAAAAGACAAACTAAGCAAATCAGAAATAGCAAGAGCATACCAATTCTACAATAATGTAAAAGATAATAATTACGCGATCAATACATTTCGATATACGCAAGAGATTTTTGAAAACATGAATGAAAGTCTGAATTGGGAGTTCATAGTATTAACATTGAAAACAGAAATGGAAAACCCATTCGTCGGAATTATGTTTTGCTACAAAAATAACAATCACACTTATGTTCCGGAATTAATAGGGATGGATTATAAATGGGCAAAAGAATACCAGCTCTACAGGCAATTATTGTTTCAAACTATAAAAAGAGCTAATGAGTTGCAGTTCCAAAAAATAGACTTTGGTGTGTCAGCTTCTTTTGAAAAAAGAAAATTAGGAGCTACGATAATTCCAAAAGTAGCCTATGTTCAGGCAAGAGACAATTATGCAATGGAACTGATGAATACTTTGCAAAATGATTACAAATCAATTGCAAAATGACGAAAGCATATTGACAACTAATATTAAAAAAGATGTTTGAAAAAGCTATTGAATCATTTAATGCTGTTTGCAATGAAATTTTAGAGGCAAACGAAACGATGCAGAATAAGGCTTGCAACGGAATTGTTTTGTGTAATAAAACATTAACGAACTTAAAAGAGATGGTTGATAAAAATGATTTCAACACCGTTCCGGAAGAGATTGATTTTTTCAAAAATATCAAGCCCGTTCCTATGAGTTTATTGATTTATTTTACAGAAGTACGTTCCTGTGAACTAAGAATGCCCAAAGCGGGTAAAACCTATAAAGTTCAATTTCTACAGAAAGAATTGCGAAAAATTAATAAGTTTTTTTATAGAAATGCCGATTTTGTGCATTATATGGAACAAGGATATTGTTACCTAGACCATCAATTCTTTACTAGAAACCATCGGGATAATTTTCCATTTACTCCGATGACCGATTACTACCAGTTTCCCGAATTTTCAACATCGCAGGACATGCTTTGGGCAAAAGTAAAAGCAATGTATCGATTCATTCATTACATCCGACAAGCATTAAAAAGACTAAAAGTCGATGATTCCGAAATATTTGAAGAAAAAAAACACAAAGTATTGGTATGGACTGGACCAAAAACAGCTTTGACAGAATTGATTTATGCCTTGTTTTCTAATGGGACAATCAATCATGGTGCAGCAGATATTAATACGATAACAGCATCCTTTGAAGATTTTTTCAACATCAAACTGGATAACATCTATAAAACCTACACCGAAATCAAGGCACGTAAAAGCAGTAAGACAAAATTTCTGGAAGAATTAACGCTAAACCTACAGCAAAAAATGTACAGAGAAGACCAAGAGTAAAGTCGTAACTACGAAAGCTCACAAGCAGTAAATCCTGATTTAAAAGGATATACTGCTTTTTTTTTGCTAGAATCAATCAAAGAATAATTCCCAGTAAAAATTAAGGTTTTTACAGATTTTAAATGTTAATTTTTTTCGTACTACGAAAGCCATTGGGATAAAATCCAATAAATGCCACTAAATGGACTAATCAATATCGATCTAAAACAGAAATCATCACTGTATTCATCTTTTATGACAGAATCACTCAAATAATTGAGGCCTAAAAAGAGAATATTTTAAATCGAATAAGAAATCATCATTTTTTAGAGAATTATTTTCCAGTAAAACCGAGGCTTTAAGAATTTTAAATGTTAAAATTTTTCGGAACTACGAAAGCCATTGGGATAAAATCTAAAAAAAGCAAATGAATTTTGTATAGGCATATTAAACAGTACCTCAATCTGAAAGAATTGCTATGAACTGTGTATTGAACTTAAAATATTGATCATGAATATTGACAGAATAGAATTTATGGCTTGGATGGAGCGAATAATGGAGCGGTTCGACATCCTTATGGAATTGGTAAGCGGGGCTAAAAATCAAAGTGCTATTATTGATGGAGAAGAGCTACTGGACAATCAGGATATTTTGCAAATGTTGAAGATAAGTACACGATCCCTACAGCGCTATCGTTCCTCCGGCAAGCTTCCCTATTATACAATTAGTGGGAAAATTTATTATAAGCTCTCAGATGTGCATCAGTTCATCAGAGAAAGTTTTACCGCTTCCATGCCCAAAGTAAAAGCCAACGGGCGACAAATAGTGCCAATAAATGACATTTAGTGCAAAACAGTGGAAGCTTCTTTTACTTTCGATATCGAACTTAAATATTTCAAATTATGAGCGAACAAACTTTAGATAAACCGCAATCTCCCGAACAATTATCCGAGATATTACTGGTGCTGGATAAAGAGAAAAAGAAAATTCAGGCTGTAAAGGGAATCGATGAAAATGGCAAGCTGGAAACCGTTGACCCTACAAAGAAGAACCAGAACCAGTTTATGCGGGTTGATAAGCAGGGTGATTTCTTTTCCAACTTCTTCTCTAATTTCTTCAGCCAGTTGAAGAACCCTACCAATTTCTCGTTCTTCAAAGTCCCTGTACCATTGGCTATTAATATGGCAAAAGAAATGCAAAAACAGTTAGATCATCCAACATTTGAAGGAGAACAACTAATGAAGCAACACGAAGTAAAATCGGAACTAGATAAAAATAATAAACAAGAAAATAAAAATAGTATGGAAACAAAACAGACAACATCGGAAACAAGCGAGTACCGCTATAAACCGGAACAGATTGATTGGGAAACAATGAACAATCTCGGACTGAACAAAGAAAAACTTGAAAAGATGAACCTCCTTGATCCTTTACTGAGAGGTTTTAAAACCAATGAGCTAGTGCCTGTAAGCCTTAATCTCGGCACAGCTGTTACCCGTATGGATGCACGGCTGTCTCTGCAACAAAATGATGAAGGGGCGGTTGTGGTTGCCATTCATGGTATCCGCAAAGAACCTAACCTGAATTTTCCTTTTTTCGGTCACGAGTTCACTAAGGAAGATAAAGACAACCTGCTTCAGGCAGGCAATATGGGTCGTGTAGTCAATCTGACCAATCCAAAAACGAATGAGAGCATTCCATCCATTGTCAGCGTGGACAGGCTTACCAATGAGCTTGTTGCACTGCGAACAGACAAAATCAAAATCCCTGATGAGATCAAAGGCGTGAAACTAGATGATGTACAAAAGCAAATCCTAATGGAAGGCAAACCACTTTATATAGAAGGAATGACTTCCAAAAAAGGAACTGCGTTTGATGCAACCGTACAATTCAATGCTGATAAACATTTTGTAGAGTTCCTGTTTGACAGGGGTAACTCCAATAAGCAGATGCAAGGTAATCAGCAAGCCCAATCGCAGGAAGTTCCGAAAACCTTTAGGGACAAAGAGCTGGATAAGGAGCAATATCAGAAATTCAAAGACGGACAAACTGTTTATGTCAGCGGATTGGTAGATAAGAAAGGTAAGGAATATAATGGTTACATCACCTTTAACAAGGAAACCAATAAAACAGATTTCTCTTTTCAAAATCCGAATAAGGTTAAAGAGCAGGCGAAGCCCACCGAAGCATACAAAACACAGACAGCTGTTAATTCAGAAGGTAAAACCAATGAAGCAACCAAGAATATCAAAGAGCCTTTGAAATCAGGCCAAAAAAATCCCGACAGTAAGGAACAGCAGGAACAACAAGAAGCAGCTCAAGCACCTGCCAAATCCAAAGGGCGTAAAATGTAATGTGTGATGAAAGTAGTTATTGCAGAAAAACCAAGTGTAGCAAGAGAAATAGCCGTCTTGTTAGGAGCCACCGAAAAGAATGATGGTTACCTGAAAGGCAATGGCTATTTTGTTACTTGGGCTTTTGGACATTTAGTAGGATTGGGTATGCCGGAAGATTACGGAATTTCAGGATTTCAGAAATTATCTCTGCCAATACTGCCCAATCCCTTTTTATTAACCGTTCGCAAGACAAAAAAAGACAAGGGCTATACGGCAGATACAGGAGCATTAAAGCAACTGAAAGTAATAGAACAGCTCATTGACCGTAGTGAAAAGATTATTGTCGCAACCGATGCTGGACGTGAGGGCGAATTGATATTTCGTTATATCTATGAATACCTCAAATGTAACAAACCCTTTGAACGTCTTTGGATTAGCTCGCTCACCGAAAAATCAATCAAACAGGGCCTTGACAACTTGAAATCCGGCAGCGATTTTGACGGATTATATCAGGCAGCACAGGGCAGGAGCCGAGCTGACTGGCTAGTAGGAATCAATGCTTCGCAGGCATTGAGTATTGCCGCAGGAAATGGCAACTATTCGCTCGGAAGAGTGCAGACACCTACACTGGTTTTGATATGTAAGCGTTATCAGGAAAACAGAAATTTTTCGGTGCAACAATACTGGCAGATACAGTTGTCCCATACAAAAGAGTTCACAGACTTTAAAAGCCTTTCCGAAAACAAATGGGAAGATAAAAAGCAGGCGGAAGATATATTAAAGTCAATCGAAAGAAATGAAAATACAGTTACGGTTACCGTTGTAGAAACCAAAAACGTGACGGAACAGCCGCCTTTGCTGTTTGACCTGACGGGTTTGCAAAAGGAAGCTAATAAAAAATTGAACCTGACAGCTGAAGAAACCCTGAACATTGCCCAAAGCTTGTATGAAAAGAAATTTATTACTTACCCGCGTACCGGAAGTAAATACATTCCAGAAGATATGTGGGGAGAGATTCCTAACCTTATCAGAGCTTTGCAGAATATGGGAGCTTTCAAGCAAGCGGTAACCAAACTGAAATGGGGACATTTCAATAAACGTATCGTGAATGATCTTCGTGTTACCGATCATCATGGTCTGCTGATTACGGACAAAATCCCTTCGGCTTTATCGGCAAAGGAAAATGCAGTTTACAATATGATTGCTTTTCGATTGCTGGAAGCTACCTCCCAAGCCTGTACTAAAGAAATAACCGATATTACTTTACAGGCTCTACATTATGATTTTGTATTGAAAGGCTGTAAGATATTGGAATCAGGTTGGCGTTCCATTAAAGGCAGTTTTTCAGATGATGATGTCGAACTTCTACAGGAATTACCCAAACTGAAAAAAGATGATGAACTCAAAATTAAACATGCCTCGGTCCTGGAGAAGAAAACCAAACCACCCGTGCTTTATACCGAAGCAGGACTTTTATCAGCTATGGAAACTGCCGGAAAGGAAATAGAGAACGAGGAAGAGCGTAAGGCATTAAAAAGCATAGGTATCGGTACACCAGCCACAAGAGCCACCATTATTGAAACCCTGTTTAGCCGTAACTATATTCAAAGGGAAAATAAATCCCTGATACCTACCGGTAAAGGATTACAGGTCTATGAACTTATAAAAGATAAAAAGATTGCGGACGTAGCGATGACTGCAGAATGGGAGTTGACTTTGCAGAAAATTGAAAACAACGAAAGTAATGCATATGCTTTCCAAAAAGAAATGGAAAACTATGCAGCATTAATTACCAATGAATTATTGCAAACTGCCATTGCACAAGAAAATCGGGCTATGCTTGACTGTCCCAAATGCAAAAATAGGCAACTGATTATAAGGGATAAAATTGTCAAATGTCCTGATGAGAACTGTAATTGGGTACAATTTCGAAATGTGTGTGGTGTGCAAATCAGTATAGCCGATATAGAAAACCTTGTAATCAAAAGAAAAACTACTCTCATCAAAGGGATGAAAAGCAAATCCGGAAAGAAATTCGATGCCTATATCGTATTAAATGAGAAAGCCGAAAGCTCTTTTGAATTTGAAAAATCTAAACTTCCGAAGAAATAATGAGTGATTCTATCATTACCCGTCCGGAAATTGAGAACCGCATTTATACTATAAGAGGACAACAGGTTATGCTCGACAGTGATCTCGCAAGGATTTATCAGGTAGAAACCAAAGTCTTTAATCAGACTGTAAAGCGTAATACAGACCGCTTTCCTGAATCCTTTTGTTTTCAATTGACACAGGATGAATTTGATGCAATTAACTTGAGGTCACAATTTGTGACCTCAAGTTTGAATTACGGGGGAAGACGTTATCTGCCTTATGTTTTTTCCGAACAAGGAATTGCGATGCTTTCAGCTGTACTCCGTAGCAATATTGCCATAAAAGTAAGCATCGAGATAATGAATGCCTTTGTGGAAATGCGCAAGATACTTGTTAATAACGCAGCCTTGTTTCATCGACTGGATAAGATTGAACTGAAACAGATAGATGCAGACCAGAAATTTGAAGAAATCTTTAAGGCACTGGAAAGCGGAAAGTTGTACAGTGAAAAGGGCATTTTCTATAATGGGCAAATTTTTGATGCCTATGCTTTTGTTTCCGATATTATCCGCAGTGCCCAAAGTTCCATTATCCTTATTGATAATTATGTAGACGATACTGTGCTAACCTTGTTGGGTAAGAGAAATAATAGTGTTACCGCAACAATCTATACCAAAAGCATAAGTAATCAGCTACGGCTGGATGTGCAACGTTACAATAGCCAATATCCTCCGGTTGAGGTTGAAGTTTTTTCGGATGCCCACGATCGTTTTCTCATAATTGATAATACCAAACTCTACCATATCGGAGCATCATTGAAAGACTTGGGTAAAAAATGGTTTGCATTTTCCAGAATGGATATTGAGGTAGGCAGAATGCTTCAACTTTTAAATAATTAAATTGAGATATTGCCCCATATATTATTGTGGGGTTTTGTTTTGAGAATTGGATGCTTTTTCACTTAATGTTTTGTATATCCTGTACGAATGAAGTAACACTCCAATAGCACAACCAATAAAGATAGGCGGTGCATCGAGCATTATACCATATAAGACATAAATCGCATTTGCCACCAAAGAACATACTCTTAAATAGAGCACGTTCTTCATTGACATTGAAATAAGATTGAGTGATAATGCTGTATAACCAATAATTTGCACCATAAATTACTGTTGAACAGCAATCATTGTTGCCGTCATTTTTGCGATTAGTTTTTCTTCTTTGCTATCGTAAACATATCCCTCGCAAATGGTTAATGTTCTGCCTGATTGCAATACTTTACCAATGGCAATGAGTTTGTCCGTTTTTGCAGGTTTCATAAAATTGATTTTGAATTCAATACTCAATACTTCCGTATTTTCGGACATCATCGTTAGAGCGGCATAACCGCAGGCACTATCTACAATGCTTGTGACTACCCCTGCGTGAAAAAAGCCATGTTGCTGTGTCAATGCTTTGGAAAATCCGCAAGTAATTTTTACCCGTCCTTTTTCAACTTCTGCTAATTGAGCATTTATGGTCTTCATCAAACCCTGTTTATCAAAACTCTGTTTTATCTTTTCGTACATTTTATTTGTGTTATAAATAATCCTGTCTTATCGGGCTGAATACATCAACTACTTCGCCTGCTTCAATGATTTCGATAGAATGTTCCACATCGGCAGGAATGGAATAGGTGTCGCCCTCGGATAACAAATATTCTTCGCCCTCAAACTTCAATTTGTATTTGCCGGAAATGACATATCCACTTTGCTCGTTCGGGTGTTTGTGGAACGGAACGTTATCAGTTGGTTTGTACAGCATTTTTGTAACCATTGTGTCTTTTCCAATGGAAAGCACTACGAAATCAACGCCCAAGAACTGTCTTGAAACTGCGTTTTCTTTTTTTACTATGTTTTTCATATTCATTATTTATTGTTAAAATTTAATTCCATTTGAATGTTACAACGTTTGTAAGGTGTCGGGTGTCCTGCGATTTTTTTAAACCCCATTTTGTAATACAGGTTGATAGCGGGTTTTAGAATGGTGTTGCTTTCCAAATATATTTTTGAAGCCCCCAATTCTTGTGCTGCTTTTATTACTGCCTGCCCCAATAACCAGCCCATATTTTTGCCTTGTGCTTTTGGAGAAACCGCCATTTTAGCCATTTCAAAGTCGTAATTTGGGTCGTCCATTTTGATTAAGGCACAAACACCCAAAGGTTCGCCATTGAACAATGCGACAAAGATTTTTCCGCCCTTGTTCAAAATATATTCTTTGGGATTGTCTAGTGCTTTGTAATCAGCTTCTTCCATTTCAAAGTGGGTAGAAATCCATTCTTCATTAAGCGACCTGAAAGCTGACTGGTATTGCGGTTCGTATGCTACAATCTGTACATCTTTACTTTCACGAAGCTTTTTTTGTTCCTGCACCCGTTTGAAGATTGATTTTTGTTCCAATAAAAATTCCCATTCTGCAATGGCTTCCCAAAGGTTGTGCGTTGCTTCGGCTATAATTCCTCCGATGGCAGCATCTATATCGGTACATTGTACCTTTATCATTTCTTTGGCAACTATTTTCCCCTTTTCAGTTAGCCCTGCCACATTTCTACGTTTATCTTTTGATTTGAGATTGTCCTTGACCAATCCCGCTTTTGACATTTCCTTGATGATTTTGGTAACTGATGGTTGGGAGTGTCCTATTTCGTTGGCGATTTCGGTAATGGTTTTTTCTCCGTCTTCAGACAACAAAAAGAATACGGGAAACCATTTTGGCGAAAAGTCCACATCGTACAACTCGTAAATTTTGGCTGCATCTTCGGTTACTTTTGCAGTGAGTAATCGTAACCTGCTACCTAATGCCATTTTGCCTGTTTTTTCAAATATTTTCATAATAACATAATTAATTACATAACTGATTATGCAAATATATAAATAAAATTATTCCAGGCAAAACATTAATGGCAATTTTGATTGTTGAAAAAAGACAAGGCAAGCTTTTTTATCCAATTCATTAAGCCAAATTCTATCGATCAAAGCCAAACTCTGCCACTTCTGTAAGAGGTCTTATCTACTACTATAATTTTAGATTTCAAGTAAAATTCTAAACAAAATTATACTATGGATACCCCGCAAAAAGACCTATCGTATTTCAAATTACGACTACAAGAATTATTAAACACCAGCTTCCCCGAAAAGGCGAGTGACCAAAAGTTTATAGACCAACGTTCTTCATGGGCTACTAATGTTTATGAGGATGCATTTCGTTCGGGAAATACTATTGATCAATGCAACGAAATAGCCAATCATATCCTGTTTGAAAAATTGCATTTCTCCAAATTCGATACCGTGTTTCAAGTGGTATGCAATGAATTTGACACCATAATGGCAGATGAGGAACTGCTACCATTTGCCCTGAAAATGTTCCCCGTTTGTGAGCCTGTTTTTGCAAGATATGAACTAACTGATGACTTCGCATACGGTTATGAGTTTGATTTACTCTATGGTGAAATAACCGGAACGATCGCAATATGGATAGAGGAAAATGGGCTTCAGTAAGAAGCAACATCTCCAACTGAACATTGATGCCCTGCGAATTGCTTTTAAACTGGAAAAGGAGAACAGAAAAGCCTCAGTAGGCGAAAGACTGCTAATGATGCAATACAGCGGATTTGGTGGCCTTAAATTTGTGTTGAACCCTGTCCAAAATCCGATAGACATCAACCATTGGAGAAAGACCGAACACGAACTTTTTCCAATTACACAGGAGCTTCATCGGCTTCTTAAAGAAAATGCAAATGACGAAAAACAATACGGCAGGTATGTGGACAGTATGCGGAGTTCTGTATTGACTGCATTTTACACACCACCTTTGGTTATTGATGCTATTTCCACCACATTAAAAGAAAATGGTGTAAGCATTCAAAAACTTTTAGAACCATCTGCCGGTACTGGATCTTTCATACAATCCTTTGCGGATAAAGCTGTATCACAGGTTACCGCTTATGAAAAAGATCTGCTCACGGGAAAAATTCTAAAGCAGCTCTATCCTGAGGATACGATCCGCATCAGCGGTTTTGAAGAAATATCCGAAATGGAAAAAAATAGCTATGATGTGGTGGCTAGCAATATCCCTTTCGGTGATACATCCGTTTTTGACCTCTCCTATTCCAGAAGCAGGGACACTGCAAAAATACAGGCTGCCCGAAGCATACACAATTACTTCTTTATGAAGGGAGCCGACATGCTCCGTGAAGGTGGTGTGCTGGCTTTTATCACTTCACAAGGTGTGCTGAACAGCCCGAAGAACGAACCCATACGCAGGGCATTGATGCAGGAGAACAACCTAGTTTCAGTCGTTCGGTTGCCGAATAATTTATTTACCGACTATGCCGGTACGGAAGTGGGAAGCGATTTGATAATTCTGCAAAAGAATACTGCAAAACAAAGTTTGACCGAATCGGAAGAGCAGTTTTGTCAGAGCCAAATAACTCAATACAATACACCAAGTAATGCCTTGTTTCAGGATAACGGAAGGATTATACATACTACATGTGTGTTAGACACTGATCCTTACGGTCAACCTGCATTTATCTATACGCATAAGGATAGTGTGGAAGGAATTGCCAGAGACCTGAAGAAAATGCTATCGGAAGATTTTGGAAAACATCTGGATATTGGCTTGTATAAAGGTGAACGAAACGATACGCCTGTCAAACAAATTCCTATAACACCAAAGGTTACACTTTCCAATTCTGAACTTGTAACCATTACAAAAGCAACGCAGAAATTATCTGCTCCAACAATAAATAAGGACATTGTAAAAGAAGAAAGACAACTGAGCATTTTTGACCTCTTTGAAAATTTAGAAGAGCCAGTGGCTGTTGTTAGTCTTGTTAAAGCAGTCAGAGCAAAAAAACAGCCAGCCAAAAGAAAAAGAACTGTGAACGGATATCAGGGAAACCTGTTCAGCGGTTTGATGCAGCAACCTCCTGTTTCTATTTCTCCTGTAAATAAAAACACCCCAAATCAAAGGAATACACAGGAAGTTATCGGCGATTTGTTTTCAGGACTGAAAGGAAATAATCTCTCCGAAAAGATTACCGCAGGCAACACCATTCCCGAACCAGCAATTTATACCAAAGAAATACAGTCTTTTCATCGTAACGATAGCCTTGCAGTGGATAACGGCTGGGTCGGCTATCTTAGAGATTTTGATAGCGATAGGAAACAGGCAATGTTTCATCCTTTGCAATTATCGTCCTTACAGAAAGGAAGAGCTGAAGCCTATATTTCTGTACGAGATAACTACCTCGATTTATGTCAGAAGGAAGCCAAACTGCAAACAGAACATAAAGAAGAGAGAGAAACATTTAATAAGGTTTACGATGCCTTCGTAAAAAGGTACGGCAACCTGAACAGTGCCGATAATATCAAGCTTATCAAAACAGACAGTTCCGGTAAGGAAATGCCTTATTTGGAACGTGTTGTTGGCGGTGTGGTACATAAGGCGGATATCTTCCACCGTCCGGTAAGCTTCTCCATTACCACATTAGCTACCGATAATCCCGATGAGGCTTTAGCCGCATCATTGAACAAATACGGGAACGTTGATCTAGACTTTATGTCCAAAATCAGCGGTATATCATCGGACGATTTGAAAGCGGTATTACACGGACGCATCTTTTATAATCCTTTGGAAAAGGAATATGAAATAGCTGAAAGATGGGTAGCTGGCAATGTGGTGGAGAAAGCCACAGCCTTAAAAAGCTATCTCGAAAGCAATCCCCTTGATAGGCAGGCCAAAGAAAGCCTTACGTCTTTAGAAGAAGCCCGACCAAGGCGTATCGAATTTGAAGAGCTGGATTTTAATCTCGGTGAGCGTTGGATACCGACAGGGATCTATGCCTGTTTTGCTTCTCATCTTTTCGATACGGAGGTGCGTATCCAGTATTCTGAAACTTCCGATGACTTTTCTATAAAATGCGATCAGAAAAATGTACATATATGGGATAAATATGCCGTCAAGTCTGATAGCCGAACATTTGACGGGATTGCTCTGCTGAAAAACGCATTAGTCAATACCACTCCTGATATTACCAAAAAAGTAATGATTGATGATAAGGAAGTAAAGGTACGGGATATGGAAGCTATGCAGATGGCAAATACCAAGATTGATGAAATACGTACCGCCTTTACCGAATGGCTTCACACTCAAAACGATGAGTTTAAAAAAAGGATGACCGACCAGTATAACGATACCTTTAACTGTTTTGTGCGTCCGCAGTACGACGGAAGCCATCAGGAATTTCCAGGACTGGACAGAAAAGGCTTAGGCATTAATGACCTGTATTCGAGCCAAAAGGATACAGTATGGATGATCAAGCTGAACAACGGTGCGATTTGCGATCACGAAGTAGGAGCCGGCAAGACATTGGTGATGTGTACCGCAGCACAGGAGATGAAACGTTTGGGAATGGTACACAAACCTATGATAATAGGATTGAAAGCCAATGTTCATGAGATTGCAGAAACATACCGTAAAGCCTACCCACACGCTAAAATTATGTATCCTGGCAAAGAAGATTTTACCCCACAGAAAAGGCAACGGATTTTCGGAGATATTAAAAACAACGATTGGGACTGCGTGATATTGACCCATGACCAGTTTGGCATGATACCCCAGTCGCCAGAAATGCAAAAGGAAATCCTACAAGTCGAACTGAACAGCGTGGAAGATAATCTTGCCGCTTTGGAAGCACAGGGCAAAGAGATTTCAAGGGGTATGCTCAAAGGTGTAATCATCAGGAGACAGAACCTTGAAGTTAGGCTGAAAACTTTGGAACATGACATCGAAAACCGAAAAGATGATGTAGTGGATTTTAAGATGATGGGCATCGACCACTTATTTGCTGATGAAAGCCACCAGTTCAAAAACCTGATGTTCAATACGCGTCATGACCGGGTTGCAGGTTTGGGCAATATGATGGGAAGCCAAAAGGCCATGAACCTGCTTTTTGCCATCCGCACCATTCAGGATCGCATACAAGGCGATATGGGTGCTACCTTTCTTTCAGGTACAACTATCAGCAATTCCTTAACCGAGTTATATCTATTGTTTAAATATCTCCGTCCAAGAGCATTGGAAAAACAAGGTATTAACTGTTTTGATGCGTGGGCGGCTATCTATGCAAGGAAAACGACTGATTATGAGTTTTCGGTAGCGAATAATATCGTGTCAAAAGAACGCTTCCGCTACTTTATCAAAGTGCCGGAACTGGCACAGTTCTATTCGGAAATCACGGATTACAGAACCGCTAAGGATATTGGTATAGATCGTCCGGAAAAGAACGAGGTACTTTATAATATACCGCCTACGCCCGATCAGGAAGTATTCATCCAGAAATTGATGGAGTTTGCTAAATCAGGTAATGCGACCTTATTGGGAAGACCTCCGCTAACAGATAGGGAAGAAAAAGCAAAGATGCTGATTGCTACGGATTATGCCCGTAAGATGTCCCTCGATATGCGGATGGTAAGCAGTAAATATAATGACCACCCCGATAACAAAGCTTCTCATTGTGCAACCAATATTGCAAAGTATTACCAAAAATTCCATGCGCAGAAAGGAACGCAGTTTGTTTTTTCAGATTTAGGCACTTACAAGCCAGGAGAATGGAATGTATATGGGGAAATCAAGCGCAAACTTGTAGATGATTATGGTATACCGGAACATGAAGTCCGTTTTATACAGGAAGCTAAAAATGATAAGCAACGCAAGGAGCTTATAGGCGGTATGAATGAGGGGAAAATCCGTGTGCTGTTTGGTTCTACCGGCATGTTGGGAACTGGTGTAAATGCACAGAAAAGAGCTGTTGCCGTTCATCATTTGGATACCCCGTGGAGACCAAGCGATCTTGCTCAACGTGACGGAAGGGCTGTGCGAAAAGGCAATGAAATTGCCAAATTTTTCGCCGATAACAAGGTGGATGTAATTATCTATGCAGTCGAAAAATCGCTGGACAGCTACAAGTTTAATCTTTTGTACAATAAACAGCTTTTTATTGACCAACTCAAAACCAACAATCTAGGAAAGCGAACCATTGATGAGGGGAGTATGGATGAAAAATCGGGAATGAATTTCTCTGAATACGTAGCTATACTTTCGGGAAATACGGATTTATTGGAAAAAGCAAAACTGGAAAAACAGGTCGCTGGATTGGAAAGTGAGAAGCAGGCATTCAATCGTTCCAAGTTCAGCTCCAAATACAAGCTGGAAGATATTTCTGCGACACTAGAGTCTGCCAAGTCACGATTGGAACGAATGGGTCACGATTGGAAAAATCTGCAACAGCGCTTACAAAAAGGGCAGGATGGAACGATACTGAACCTTGTACAGCTAGACGGATTGTCACCTAATGCCGATGTGAAACAGATTGGGACCAAACTTAACCAGATTGCGGATAAAGCCCGTACTGGAGGTCAGTATGACGAAATAGGCAGCCTGTATGGGTTTACATTATTGGTTAAAACTGAAATATCCGAAAAAGAAGGTGCTGATATTAAAGTCAATCGTTTTTTGGTACAGGGTGAAGGCAATATAAAATACACTTATAATAATGGCTTGATTGCTAATGACGCAAAGCTTGCGTCAATGAATTTCCTTAGTGCTTTGGAAAAAATACCTAGCTATATTGATCAGGAACAAAAGAAAATTACCGAATTACAAAAAGACCTGCCTGTACTTCAGGAAGTAGTCAATGGTATATGGACGAAGGAAAGCAGGTTGAGTCAACTGAAAACGGGATTGGCGGCCATTGACAGGAAAATACAGTTGTCTATTACTTCCGAGCCCAAAGAACAGAAAGAAGCTATAAAAATAAATAATGTTCAGGAAAGGTCTTCTGTAGGTTTGAAAGCAATGTAATTTCATTGGTAAAAACAAAACATTCTTTTTTATTTGGTAGTAAATTTTGAAAAACACCTTAATTTTTTGTCTTCTGATGCGTAAATATGATAGCTAACTTGTTAAGAAAAGTGTAGCGAAAATGTGATTTTTAACACGTTGTTAGTAAAAAATCAATATAAATTGATTAATTTTGGATTTAAATTAAACTACAAATGAATACATTTCACATTTTAGTAATAGTATTATTTGGTTTCTTATTGATACCAAGTAATTCTTTTGCCTGTGAAAATAATTCAACAAAACATTCTTCTACAAAAGAGACATCTTCAAATATGGACAAAGACGATTGTTGCAAAAATGACAATCATTCCAAAACGAAAAATCACGAAGGTTGTGGAGGAAAATGTAACCATTCTAGATGCAGTTGCGCTACTTCTTGCAACAGTAGTACTGTTGCTATTAATGAATTGAAATTTAATAGCAATCTTTTTAATTTCTCTTCTGAAAAACAAAAATTTTATAATTACAAAACCACTATTTCTTCTGGTTTTAATTCTCTTTGGCTTATACCTAAAATAAGCTAAAATCTATAGTTGATAGCCATAATTATATCTTATTGATAACTATTATTGGTCTCCAAATCATTTATTTTATCGGTTAATTTCAATTTCAAGATGATGGGTATTCTATGATTTCATTTTTGTTATTGCTTAACTAATTCAATTTAACATTATTTACATACAATGAACTCATTAAAAAAAATAATGATAGCAATACTTCTATTGTTATCAGTAGTGGTATCCAACGCACAAATTAAAAATGCTAAAATAGAGTCCGTTAAAATTTACGGAAACTGCGGAATGTGCGAAGCCAAAATAGAAAAAGCAGGTAGTCTAAAAAATGTCGCAAACGTTGACTGGAACGCAGATACAAAAATGGCTGTCCTTAGTTATGATCCTAAAATAACCAGTCAAGACGAAATACTCAAACGTATTGCATTGTCAGGTTATGACAGTGATAAATTTCTTGCTCCAGATGATACATATTCAAAACTTGCAGGATGTTGTCAATATGATCGTGAGGCAAAAGTTCCTGTTAAAACAGAACCAAAAAGCGAAATGACAGGAATGGAAAGCAACAGACTTTCAACAACAGCTGAAAATCAAACCGTAAATCAACTACAGCCAGTTTTGGACAATTATTTTTTACTGAAAGATGCTTTAGTAAAAACAGATGCTAAAACAGCTTCTGAAAAAGCAGCAGCATTATTATCTTCGATTACTGCAGTGAAAATGGAAATATTAAAAATGGATGAACATGTGATTTGGATGAAAATCTTAAAAGATTTAACTGCCGATTCCAAAAGTATTTCTGAAACACAAGATATTAAGAAACAAAGAGATTTTTTCAAATCATTATCTAAAAACATTTATGAATTGATTAAAGTTTCCAAACCTACTGAAGCGATCTATTACCAATACTGCCCAATGCAAGATGCCAATTGGCTAAGCAAAGAAAATGCTGTTAAAAATCCTTACTATGGCTCACAAATGTTGAGTTGTGGTAAAACTATAGAAACAATAAAATACTAAAAAGATGAAAACACTAATTATTGTATTAAGTGCATTTTTTGCATTTAATTCAGCAGTAACAGGACAAACTGTTACAAAAAAGGAAGAACAAAAAACAATTTACGTTTGTCCTACACATCCTGACAAAACAAATTCAAGCTCAGGTAAATGCCCACAATGTGGGATGGATATGGTAAAAGTCACCGAAAAAATTGATTTGCACCCGCAAAAAGGAAGTCAGCCTCAAAGTAAAATTGTGACAAAATATGTTTGTCCTATGGATGGATCAACTTCTGATAAACCAGGTAAATGTTCTAAATGTGCAATGGCAATGGTAAAAACCACAGAAAAAATTGATTTGCACCCGCAAAAAGGAAGTCAGCCTACGAGTAAAACTGTGACAAAATATGTTTGCTCGATGGACGGCACAACTTCTGATAAACCGGGTCAATGCGCTAAATGTGGAATGGGTTTGGTAAAAGTCACCGAAAAAGTTGATTTGCACCCGCAAAAAGGAAGTCAGCCTCAAAGTAAAATTGTGACAAAATATGTTTGTCCTATGGATGGTTCCACTTCAGATGTACCTGGAAAATGTCCTAAATGCGGTATGGATATGACGCAAACAGAAGACCATAAACACTAATCTAATCTTTCAATAACAAAAAAAATAAAAATGAAAAATATAATTCTTTCAGCAATAGCAGTAGCAATCACAATGGTTTCTTGTAATCAAAAAAATAAGCAAGAAGAAACAGTTAATTCAGAAATAAGTAAACCTGAAACTGCAACTGTAAAAGTCAATCCTACTTCTTTTTCCATTAAAGAAATTGTAACGGATTATTTGTCTTTAAAAAATGCTTTGACTAAAGACGATTCTAACGCTACTGCCGATGCAGGAAAAGCATTGGTAGAGACTTTGGGAAAAATAGATATGAAAAAATTATCTGGTGAACAAATGAAAACCTATATGGATATTGCCGATGATCTCAAAGAACACGCTGAACATATTGGAGATAATGCGGGGAACATAGCACACCAAAGAGAGCATTTTGTTTTAATGAGTAAAGACATCAATGATTTGATAAAAACTTTTGGAACTGAACAAAAACTGTATGAGGACTTTTGCCCAATGGCTGATGAAGGAAAAGGTGCTATTTGGATAAGCGAAGCGAAAGAAATCAAAAACCCTTATTTTGGTTCAGAAATGCTTACTTGTGGTTCTGTGAGAAAAGAATTCTAAGATGAAAAAAATCTTCAAAAAGATATTTTTTATTGGATTAATTATTTTTTTGCTGATACAGTTATATCAGCCTGCTCGCAACATTGCGTTGGAGCAGGATTTAACTGCAAATTTCACAAAAGTATATAATGTTCCTAAAAATGTTGAAGCGATATTGCGAACCTCTTGTTATGATTGTCACAGCAATAACACCAATTATCCGTGGTATTCCAACATTCAACCCGTTGGAATTTTTATGAAAAATCATATAAATGAAGGAAAAGAGAATTTGAATTTCAATGAATATGGAAATTATTCACAACGCAAACAGAATAGCAAATTAAAAGCTATCAGCAAACAAATTAAGTTGAATGAAATGCCTTTGGCTTCTTATACTTTGATCCATAAAAACGCAATACTTTCAAGTAGTCAAAAACAGGAAGTAATGGATTGGATTGAGAAAACTAGCGATAGTCTTTCATCTAAATACTAAACATTATGGTAGAAAAATTAATATCATTTTCATTAAAAAACAGATTTGTCGTATTGCTCGTTTCGGCCTGTTTATTTGCTTGGGGTGTTTATAGCGTGCAACAAAATCCCATTGATGCCATTCCCGATTTGTCCGAAAATCAAGTRATTGTWTTTACGGAGTGGATGGGCAGAAGTCCGCAGGTTATTGAATCACAGGTAACCTATCCTTTGGTTTCGAATCTTCAGGGAATTCCAAAAGTTAAGAATATTCGTGGTGCTTCTATGTTTGGAATGAGTTTCGTATATATCGTTTTTGAGGACAACGTAGATATTTATTGGGCAAGAACAAGGGTTTTRGAAAGGCTGAATTATGCTCAGCGCCTTTTGCCCCAAAATGTGGTACCTACGCTTGGWCCWGATGGTACRGGTGTTGGTCACATATTTTGGTATCATTTAGATGCAAATGGTATGGACTTGGGTGAGCAAAGAGCCTTGCAGGATTGGTATGTGAAATTTGCGCTACAAACTGTTCCCGGGGTTGCAGAAGTAGCTTCTTTTGGAGGTTTTGAAAAGCAATACCAATTGGTTTTAGACCCTTTGAAAATGCAATATTATAAAGTCACTATGATGGAAGTGATGAATGCTGTTAAAGCCAATAATAATGATGTGGGAGGACGGAAATTTGAAATGAGTGATATGTCATACATCATAAGGGGTTTGGGATATATAAAAAGCATAAAGGACGTAGAAGAAATTGCCATCAAAAATTACAATTCTATTCCGGTGCGGGTAAAAGATATCGGTTCCATTCAAATGGGAGGCGATTTGCGTTTGGGTATTTTTGATGAAAATGGCACAGGAGAAGTCGTCGGTGGTATCGTAGTTATGCGATACGGAGAAAATGCAGATAATGTCATAAAAGCGGTCAAAGCCAAAATGAAAGAAGTGGAGAAAGGACTACCCGAGGGCGTAACTTTTAAAACCTCTTATGACAGAAGCGAATTGATTGAGAAAGCAATTGAATCTGTCAAAGGAACGCTAATCGAAGAAATGATTGCCGTTTCAATAGTGGTGTTGCTTTTTCTTTTTCATTGGCGAAGCGCATTAATTATCTTGATACAAATACCAATTTCGGTGGCGGTTGCCTTTATCTTCCTGCAGGCTTTTGGAATTTCTTCAAATATTATGTCGCTCACGGGAATTGCTTTAGCAATTGGTGTTTTGGTTGATGACGGAATTGTAATGGTAGAGAATGCGTATAGGACAATTTCTGAGAAACAGGAAGAAATGGATAATAACCAATAAGTTACGTAAAATGAAAGATAAACTGAAAAATATATTCAAAAAAGAAAATGACCCGTTATCTTCCGATGAGAAACTGAAGCTAATTGAATCCTCTTCCAAATTGGTCGGACCGGGTGTTTTTTATTCGACAATAATAGTAATTGCTTCATTTTTACCCGTATTCCTGCTTACGGGAATGGAGGGTAAATTGTTCAGTCCATTGGCTTGGACAAAATCTTTTATACTAATTGTGGATGCGTTTTTTGCGATTACACTTACTCCTGTGCTGATTAGTTTTTTACTCAAAGGCAAACTTCGTACAGAAAATAAAAATCCGATAAACAGAAAATTGGAAAGCATTTATACTCCAATTTTGACGCTTTGTTTAAAATGGAGAAAAACAGTTTTGGCAGTCAATATTGTGGCGCTGTTAATTGGTGTGTTAATGTTTACAAGACTTGGTTCTGAATTTATGCCTCCGCTCGACGAAGGTTCTGTTTTATTTATGCCTGTAACATTGCCCGATGTGTCCAATTCTGAAGTGAAACGAATTTTACAGGTTCAGGACCGATTGATAAAATCAATTCCCGAAGTGGCTCACGTTTTAGGAAAAGCAGGAAGAGCCAATACAGCAACGGACAACAGCCCCATAAGTATGATTGAAACAATTATTTTGCTGAAGCCCCACAACGAATGGAGAGAAGGCAAAACAAAAGCGGATATTATAAATGATATAAACAATAAACTGCAAATACCGGGAGTAACCAATGGTTTTACACAACCGATTATCAATCGTATCAATATGCTTTCGACAGGTATCAGAACCGATGTGGGAATAAAAATCTACGGGGAAAATTTAGACACCATTAATGCTTTATCACAAAAAATAAAAATGGCATTGGATGGAACTTCGGGAGTAAAAGACTTGTACGCTGAACCTATTACGGGCGGAAAATACATTGATATTGAACCCAAAAGAGAAGTTATTGGCAGATACGGACTAAGCATCGATGATATTAACAATGTAGTGGAAGCTTCAATTGGAGGTATGAAACTCACCACAACCATCGAGGGAAGACAGCGTTTTTCGGTAAACGCACGATATG
Organism: Flavobacterium sp. P3_A6; assembly: GCF_056403035.1. Taxonomy (NCBI): domain Bacteria; kingdom Pseudomonadati; phylum Bacteroidota; class Flavobacteriia; order Flavobacteriales; family Flavobacteriaceae; genus Flavobacterium; species Flavobacterium sp. P3_A6. The sequence continues at coordinate 110,092 of NZ_JBFUGG010000004.1, forward strand.
CACAAGAATATCGAAGTAGTATTGAAGCCTTGAAAAAGCTACAAGTACAAACAATGGATTTTGGCCCAATTCCTTTGGAAACGGTTGCCGATGTAAAAATAAGCGATGGCCCGCCAATGATAAACAGCGAAAATGCAATGCTTCGTGGAAGTGTATTGTTTAATGTTCGTGACCGTGATTTAGGAAGTACCGTCAAAGAAGCACAGAAAAAACTGAATGAAATGATAACCAAAATGCCCAAAGGGTATTATGTGGAATGGAGCGGTCAATGGGAAAACCAAATCAGAGCCAACAAAACATTGGGTTTAATTCTGCCAATTGTTGTCGTGATTATTTTCCTCATTCTCTATTTCACTTATCATTCTATGAAAGAGGCTTTGATTACAATGATAACGGTTCCGTTTGCATTAATCGGGGGAGTTTTTATGGTGTATTTCTATGGGATTAATTTATCGGTGGCTGTAGCAGTCGGTTTTATTGCTTTGTTTGGTTTGGCTGTCGAAACAGCTATGCTAATCACTATATATTTGAATGAAGCGATGAACAAAATGGTCGAAAAACACGGTAACAGCAAAGAAACCCTAACAGAAGAAATAGTGAGAGAGTATATTATTGATGGTTCTGCCAAACGATTGCGCCCAAAACTGATGACAGTTTCTGTTTCATTATTTGGATTAATCCCCATTCTTTGGGCAACGGGAACAGGAGCAGATGTGATGCTCCCWATCACTGTTCCGCTCATAGGAGGAACAATTACTTCAACAATTTATGTATTATTAGTAACCCCGGTTGTTTTTGAAATGGTGAAACTTCACGAGTTAAGAACAAAAGGAAAAATTAGTCTCATAGATGCAAAACATTAAATTTTATATCGCCCTGAGTTGTTTGGTTTTAAGCTTTACAAATACTAAAGCCCAAACACTTACTTTGGATAATGTCTTGAGTACCATCAAGACAAATAATCCCCAATTGAAAATGTACGATGCCGATATTCAGAGTATGGATGCTTCGGCCAAAGGAGCCAGAAGTTGGATGCCACCGCAAGTGGAAACGGGTTTCTTTATGACTCCGTACAATTCCAATCTATGGAAAGCCGACGAAATGGGGCCAGGAATGGGGAGTTATATGTTGGGAGTAACTCAAATGATTCCGAATGCTTCTAAGCTAAATGCCAATGAAAATTTAATGAAAGCAATGTCATCAGTCGAAAGTGAAAATAAAAACTTCACGCTCAATCAATTAAATGCATTGGCCAAAACCTATTATTATGAATGGATTATCATTAAGAAAAAAATAAAAATTGCCCAAGACAATCTTTTGCTTTTAGATTATATGATTAAGAGTATGGAAATACGCTATCAATATAATATGGACAAATTGCCGTCCTATTACAAAGCAAAATCACAATATGCCACTTTGCAAAGTATGATTGTGATGTTGGAAAATGATGTATCACAGCGAAAATATATGCTCAACACATTAATGGCTCGTAATAAAAACGAGGATTTAGAAATTGATTTCAATTACGAGATTAAAGATTTCAATCTCTTCGAAACCGATTTGTCTCCCTACATCAACAACCGTAGTGATATCAAAGCCATTGATAAAACCAAAGAAATCAACAACCTAAAAATAGAGGTTGAAAAAGTGGCAACCAGACCTGAATTTGGTGTAAAATACGACCATATGTTCGCTTTTGGCAATCAGCCACAACAATTTTCATTGATGGGAATGGTCACTATTCCAATGCCTTATTCAACCAAAATGAATAAAGCCAATATGGAAAGCTATCGAATAAAAAACGAAAGTTTGGATTGGCAAAAACAGATGATTGCGAACGAAGCAAGCGGTATGATAAAAGGAATGAATGCTGAGTTTTTGAATCTGAAAAAGCAATACCAAATTACGCAGGACAATATTATTCCAGCTTTGAAACGAAATTATGATACCGCCATTTTAGCTTGGCAAAATAACACCGGAGATTTATTCGTAGCCTTGGATGCGTGGGAAGCGATGAATATGACTCAAATCGATGCTTTCGACAAATTAAAATCGATTTTAGCGACACAAGTAGAAATAGAAAAACAACTTGAAACCGAAAAATTATGAACAGATATTTAAAATTTGCAATACTATTTTTGGTCGTAGTTTTTATTGGAATTACAATCTATTTTTTTGCAACAAAATCAGGAAAACATTCTGAAATGGAACATCAAAATGAGGTTTACACTTGCTCGATGCACCCTGAAGTTATCAAAGACAAACCGGGCAGTTGTCCTATTTGCGGAATGACTTTAGTAAAAAAAGTAACCGAAGACCATTCTGAAAAAAATGACTCTATCAACGATCTTTTGAAACCTACTGATAGTTTTGTTGTGGGAAATTATCAAACCACAACGGTAAAAGACACAGTTATAAATAGCGAAATCAGTTTACCCGGAATAGTGAGTTACGATCCGAATTCATCTGTAAATATTTCAGCGAGAATAAGTGGTAGAATTGAAAAAATGTACGTCAACTATAAGTACCAAAAAGTGACCAAAGGACAAAAAATATTTGAAATATACAGCCCTGAATTATTGACCGAACAGCAAAATTTTATCTATTTGATTTCCAATGACAGTCAAAACACATCGATTATTAATTCCGCCAAGCAAAAATTATTACTTTATGGAATGTCCAATAATCAAGTTAACACATTGGCTTCCGCTAAAAAGGTGAATCCTGTAATCGTTATTTACAGTCCCGCTAACGGAATCATCACGGGAACCGAAAAGATGACTAGTTCTAGTGTTTCTCCTATGTCCAATACAAGTAGCAACACAGAAACTTTGGATGTCAAACAGGGGAACTATATTACAAAAGGGGAAGTTGTTTTCAAGTTAGCGAATACAGATAAAGTTTGGGGTATTTTCAATGTTTTGCAAGGTTACAATAGCCTTATTAAAATCAATCAGTCTATTGATATTTCTTCTGAATTGGATGAAAAGAATAATATTTACGCAAAAATAAATTTTATTGAAACACAATTGAATTCGACTGATAAAACCAATAGGATTCGGGTGTATTTGAATAATTCAACTCTAAAATTGCCCATTGGAACAAGATTACAAGGTATAGTGCAATTAAATTCTACAAAGGGATTATGGTTGCAAAAACAAACTTTGGTCAGTCTAGGTAACAAAAAAGTCGTTTTTCAAAAATTGGACAATGGTTTCAAAGCAACAGCAATACAAACGGGTATTGAAATTGATGATTTTGTTCAAATTATAGGAGGCGTTTCTGTGGGAGATACAATTGCCAAAAACGCACAATATCTAATTGACAGCGAAAGCTTCATTAAAACCGAATAAAGATGAAGACATTAAAAATAATCACTTTACTATCAATACTACTTATGGTAATGATAGCTTGCAATTCGAAAAACAAGGAAGATCATAGTGGACATAAAATGACTGATGAAACAACTTTCTACACTTGCTCGATGGATCCTCAGATAAAAGAAGACAAACCAGGCAAATGTCCCATTTGTCATATGCATTTAACTCCCGTAAAACTCGATAAAACTAACTCAAATGAAATAAGTTTAAGCAAACAGCAAATCCGATTGGGTAATATTAGTCTTCAGTCTATTACAACATCCCAAAGTAGTGTAAACCAAAATTACACGGGTACTTTAGCTATAAATCAGGATAAAATCAATTCCGTTTCATCAAGAGCGATGGGGCGAATTGAAAAATTATTTTTCAAAACAGTTGGAGATTATGTTGCCAAAAACCAAGCGGTATATCAATTATACAGTGAAGATATCGCCATAGCCAAACAGGATTATTTCACGGCATTCAAGCAACTGTCAATGCCAGGAGATTTTGGGAAAAACGCAAAAAACATGCTAGCCAGCGCGAAGCAAAAACTTCTTTTTTATGGTCTTACCAATGCCCAAATTGAAAACATTAAAACCAATAAAGATGTTTCACCAAATACCATATTTTACAGTTCTCATAGCGGAACAATTTCTGAAATTGTAGCTACAGAAGGAAGTTATGTAATGGAAGGTTCGGGAATAATAAAAATCGCTGATTTAAACAGCCTTTGGTTAGAAACACAAGTAAACGTAAATTATGCCAAAAACCTTAAAATAGGTCAAAAAGCCAATGTTACTTTTAGTGATTTCCCAGATAAAACAATAAATACCCAAGTTGCCTTTATCAATCCTGAAATAAATCCAGATACCCGATTGCTGTTAATTCGAATGGAAATTCCAAATCAGGGTTTACAGTTAAAACCAGGAATGCAGGCGGTTGTAAAATTGACACAATCAAATGCTAAAGGACTTTTTATCCCGATTGATGCAGTTATTCGAGAAGAAAACGCTTCCTATATTTGGGTTGAAAAAAGACCGGGAATATTTGAAAATGTTATGGTAGAAACAGGAACAGAAACCAATGGAATGATTGAAATCAAATCCGATTTGGATCCCTCAAAAAAAGTAGTGATTACAGGTGCTTATGCCATAAATAGTGAATACAAATTCCGGAAAGGAAGTGACCCAATGGAGGGAATGAAAATGTAAAAAATACTCATTGGGCATCGAAAATAATCAAGCTCTTTAAAAAAGAGTAAATGGTCTGGGAGAATTACATAAATCAAAAAAATAATAGTATAACAATTTACAAAACAGTAAACTATATATTTATATAACAGAAAGTAATCTGTAAATTAAAATCCGATAAAATGAAAAAAATAATCTTTTCAGCCATAGTAATGGCATTTGTATTGGTTTCCTGTAACCAAAAAGACAAAGAAGCTTCAACGGATCATTCTAATGTGATGAGCAATGATAGTACAATGATGAATAATGACAGTATAATTATAAACGACAAAAACAGTACAATGAAAAATCATGAAAAAATGTATGCATGCCCAATGCACCCGGAAGTGCAAGGAAAACTGAATGACAAATGTTCAAAATGTGGAATGAAATTAACAGAACTTGTTCCTGAGAAAAAAGAAGAAAACAAATAACACCTAATTTGGGGAAGAAACTATAATTAACCTTGTTATGAACTTAGCAGGGTTAGTTTATATTAATTAAACCTGTTTACTATGAAAATTTATATCAAAAATATGGTATGCGGCCGTTGTAAAATGGTAGTAAAGTCTGTATTTGAAAGTATGGGAATTAATCCTTTTTCAGTTGAGTTAGGGGAAGTTGAATTGAAAAGTGACATTAACGAAAATCAAAAAAGCGAATTGTTAAAAAAACTTCGTGCAATTGGCTTTGATTTAATTGACAATAAGAAAAGTAAAACAATCGATAAGATTAAAACATTGATTATTGATTTGGTTCAAAATAAAAACAATGATTTGAAAAGTAACTTATCCAGTTATATTTCACAAGAACTCCATCAAGACTATAACACCTTGAGTAATCTGTTTTCGGAAGTTGAAAATACTACTATTGAGAAGTATTTCATCAATCAGAAAATTGAGAAAGTAAAAGAATTGATTATTTATGATGAATTATCTTTAAGCCAAATTGCCTACTCTTTAAATTATAGTACTGTTTCGCATTTGAGTAATCAATTCAAAAAAGTAACTGGTTTTTCGCCAACTTACTTCAAGAACATAAAAACCATTAAAAGAAAGCAAATAGAAGATTTGTAAATCTTGCATATCATACCCAAAATTGTGCAAATGCAAAAAACAATTATGATAGAAATTTGTATTAAAATAATATAGAAGATGATACATACTTACAGCATTACCGGTATGACTTGCGATGGTTGTCGCTCTAAAGTCGAAAAAGCATTGAATACTATTGAAGGAGTTGAGGCAAAAGTTGCATTAAATCCACCCATCGCAACTATAACTATGGAAAAACATATTCCAACAACACAGTTACAAGAAGCATTGACAGCAGTTGGGAAATACACCATAGAAATGAATAATGGCAAGATCCTAGTACAGGCACCAGCTAATGAAACTACAGCAAAATCCTGCTGCTCTACGCATTCTCATGAGCATAAAAAAGAAACTGTTATACCAAGCAATGCTCAGGGAAAATACTACTGTCCAATGCATTGTGAAGGCGAAAAACTATATGACAAAGCAGGCGACTGTCCTGTATGTGGAATGGATTTAGTAAAAGCACCCGATTTAACAGTTAATAAAGCCTTATATACTTGTCCGATGCATCCTGAAGTAATTAGTGAAATACCAGGTTCGTGTCCTATTTGCGGAATGGATTTGGTACCGATGGAACCTAGTGATAGTGAAGACCAAAAAACTTATAAAAATTTAGTCAAGAAAATGAAAGTGGCAGTAATTTTTACCGTTCCTGTTTTTGCTATCGCAATGATAGAAATGATGCCAAACAACCCATTACTTAAAATAATGGATGCTACAAAATGGAATTGGGTACAATTTATTCTGACACTTCCTGTTGTTTTTTATGCGTGTTGGATGTTCTTTGTTCGTGCCTTCAAATCTATTATTACTTGGAATTTGAATATGTTTACCCTTATCGGTATAGGAACTGGAGTTGCTTTTTTATTTAGTTTGGTCGGCATGTTTTTCCCAGACATTTTTCCTAGTGAATTTAAAACAGAACATGGGGCAGTATTACTGTACTTCGAGGCTACAACAGTTATTCTGACTTTAGTTTTATTGGGGCAACTACTCGAAGCCAGAGCACACAGCCAAACCAGCGGAGCTATTAAAGCATTACTTAAATTGGCACCAACTGAGGCTACTTTAGTAGCAGATGGAGGTGACAAAGTAATTTCTATTAATGATATCAAAAAAGGTGATTTACTGAGAGTAAAACCCGGAGATAAAATTCCAGTTGACGGAAAAATTACCGATGGCGAAAGTAGTATTGATGAAGCGATGATTACAGGAGAACCAATACCCGTTGACAAAAAGAAAGACGATAATGTTATTGCCGGAACCATAAACGGTAACAAGTCCTTTGTAATGATTGCCGAAAAAGTAGGTTCAGAAACTTTGCTTTCCCAAATAGTGCAGATGGTAAATGATGCTAGTCGTTCAAGAGCACCAATTCAAAAATTAGCCGACAGTATCGCTAAATATTTTGTACCCGTAGTGGTGATTATCTCCGCAATAACATTTTTCGTTTGGGCAAAATTTGGCCCAGAACCAGCATTGGTTTATGGATTCATTAATGCAATTGCGGTATTAATTATTGCTTGTCCTTGTGCATTAGGATTAGCTACGCCAATGTCGGTAATGGTTGGCGTTGGTAAAGGTGCGCAATCTGGTGTACTTATAAAAAATGCTGAAGCTTTAGAAAACATGAATAAAGTTAATGTGTTAATTACTGACAAAACAGGAACAATAACCGAGGGAAAACCTTCTGTTGAGAAGATATTTTCTTCAAATAATGAAGAAAATAATTTGCTTAAAAACATAGCTTCATTAAACCAATACAGCGAACATCCATTAGCACAAGCTGTAGTCAATTATGCTAAATCAAAAACAGTTTCATTAATCGAGGTAAAAGATTTTGAAGCCATTGCAGGCAAAGGAGTTATTGGAACTGTTGACGCTAAAAAAGTAGCATTAGGAAATAAAAAACTAATGGAACAAGTCAAAGCAATCGTTTCAGATGATTTAGAAAATAAAATTATTGCTGAACAAAAATTAGGTAAAACGGTTTCATACATAGCTGTTGATGGTATTGCTGTTGGTTTTGTATCAATTTTCGATGCCATTAAAGAATCAAGTGCAGCAGCCATTAAAGAGTTAATGCGTCAGGGTGTTGAAGTAGTAATGCTTACTGGAGACAATGAAAACACAGCTAAAGCGGTTGCTGATGAATTGGGGTTGACGTCATATAAAGCAGGATGCTTACCCGAAGACAAACTCAAAGAAATTAAAAAATTGCAAGCAGAAGGCAAAATTGTGGCGATGGCAGGCGATGGTATAAATGATGCTCCAGCATTGGCACAAGCAAATATTGGAATTGCAATGGGAACAGGAACAGACGTAGCTATAGAAAGTGCTAAAATAACTCTAGTAAAAGGTGATTTGCTAGGTATCGTAAAAGCCAAGAATTTGAGCCACGCTGTAATGCGAAACATCAAACAAAACTTATTTTTTGCTTTCTTCTATAATGTTTTAGGAGTTCCAATTGCAGCGGGAGTTTTGTATCCATTTTTTGGAGTTTTATTATCGCCAATGATTGCAGCTTTAGCAATGAGTTTTAGCTCGGTTTCTGTAATTGTAAATGCTTTGCGATTAAGAAGTTTGAAATTATAAAAAGCATTAGAAATAATTTATAGCTGTATAAAAAATGAACAACCTTACTCAAATAATCCAACAATACAAAGTTGATACCGAAAGTGTTTACAACACTTGGTTTGTAGATAACGACCAACGATTAAAAGCATTTAGGACTATTCGGCGAGGTGTTTTACAAGTTATTGAGGATATTAAAAACAAATCGTTTCCAAACGATTTTAAAGGCAGTAGTTTAGAATTTGTATTAAGTTGTATAGCAGAACAAAAACAAGTCTTTGTTGGCGTAGCACATCCTTTTTATTGGAAACCAAAATTAAGAATTCCAGATATTTACGAAAACCAAAACAATAAAATTGCTTTTGGTCAATTTCTCGAAAACTGCATTAATGCCAAAACGGAAGAACAAGTAGTAAAAGAAATTGTAAAATTAGACGAACTCAAAGTAAAAGGGCTTGGACCAGCAGTCGCTAGTATTTTATATTTCTTGCATCCGACTTGGTTTCCACCATTCAATACAGCAATTCTTAACGGATTTAATTTTCTTTTCAAGGACAAAAAGAAACTAGGAAGTTGGACAGAATATTTAAAAATAAGAGAAACTTTAATCGAAACTAACAGTAAACATAAATCTGAATTATCAAATGATTTAGGAGCCATTGCGGGATTATGTTTTGAAATTGGAACACAAAAAATGCTTATTGGGAACGATGAATATTTAAGCGAAGAAGAACGCAATAAATTTGAAAAGAACATCTTAAAACGCCAAAAAGAAATCCAGGAAGAAAAGTTAGCAGAAAATCTTCATAACGAAATGCAATATCATTTATTAAAAATTGGAGTTTCATTGGGTTTTGATGTAACACCAGCGAGTAATGATAAGAGCAAATCGTTTGGTGGACAAAGTTTTTCATTTATATCAATAAATAAATTTCCAGAACTTCACACAGATAAAGACACACAAAATACCATAAAACTAATCGATGTTTTATGGTTTCAAAAAGGAAGTAACAAAATTATTGGAGCATTTGAAGTCGAAAAAAGCACCAGTATTTATTCTGGTATTTTACGCTTATCTGATTTGTATTTTAGTATTTCCAATGGAGAAGAAGTCTTTTATATTATTATTCCAGACAGTCGGGAGAAAGATGTGATCCAACAATTAAATCGGCCAGTTATAAAAAATTCAAAAATGAACATCAAATACATACTTTTTTCAGAATTAAGGGCGAATTGTGATGCGATTTGCAAGTTTGGAACTGACCATTCTATTATGGAAAAAATCGCAAAATCAATTTAAAAAATAACTATGACAAATAAAACACATTGGGAAAACGTGTACGATACGAAACTGCCTAACGAAGTAAGTTGGACTCAAGAAAAACCTGAAACTTCTTTACAATTAATTGCAAATTGTAAATTACCCAAAACAGCCAAAATTATAGATATTGGAGGAGGAGACAGTAACTTGGTAGATTATCTTTTAGAACAAGGTTTTGAGAATATTACAGTTTTGGATATTTCTGAAAAAGCTATTGAAAAAGCCAAATTCCGATTAGGTAAATTATCCGAAAAAGTGAAATGGATTGTTTCCGATATTACAGAATTTCAACCCAAAGAAACGTATGATATTTGGCATGACAGAGCAACCTTTCATTTTCTCACTGAAAAGGAACAAATTGAAAAGTATAAAACACTTGTTCAAAACTATGCAAGTAATTATTTAATAATGGCTACTTTCTCTAATAATGGACCATTAAAATGCAGTGGATTAGAAATTGAACAATATACCATTCGAGATTTAGTTGGTTTATTTTCGGATAAATTTAAAATTATTGACAGCTTTTATCAAGACCATCAAACACCATTCAATACAGTGCAAAATTTTGTGTTTTGTATTTTTAAAAGAATTTAAAAAATCAAATAATGAAATTAAAATTATCAATTATACTATTATTTCTTGTTTTGAGTGCATCAGCCCAAAAAATCGTTCGCTACGATTTATATGTTCGAGATACAATTGTAAACTTTACAGGCAAATCAAAAAGAGCCATTGCCGTAAACGGACAAATACCAATGCCTACTTTAACATTTACTGAAGGCGACATTGCAGAAATTTATGTGCATAATGAGTTAAATGAAGATACTTCTTTACATTGGCACGGCTTATTTTTACCCAACAAAGAAGATGGTGTACCGAATTTGACACAAATGCCAATAAAACCTCATACTACACATTTGTATAAATTTCCAATAATACAACACGGCACACATTGGTATCACAGTCACACAGGATTACAAGAACAAATCGGAATGTATGGAAATTTTGTAATGCTCAAAAAAACGACTGACCCAACTTTTAGAAATGGAATTGATGATTTACCAACCGTTCCAATTGTTTTGAGCGAATGGACGGATATTAAACCGGAAAACGTACACCGGATGTTGCATAACGCAAACGATTATCCAGCAATAAAAAAAGGAACAACCCAAAGTTACACAGAAGCTATAAAGCAAGGGTATTTTGGTGTAAAAGTAAAAAACGAGTGGAAGCGGATGAATGCAATGGATGTAAGCGATGTATTTTATGATAAAATCCTCATGAATGGTAAGCAAAGTACGGACGTTAAAAGTATTGATGGCAAACCTTTAAAAGGAGGTGATAAAGTTCGTTTGAGAATTTCCAACGGTGGGGCATCTTCCTATTTTTGGCTTACCTATGCAGGAGGTAAAATTACCGTTGTTGCAAACGATGGTAACGATGTCGAACCAGTAGAAGTCGATAGATTAATTGTTGGAGTTTCTGAAACTTACGATGTAGTTGTGACTATTCCTGCGGATAAAACGGCTTACGAATTTTTGGCTACTACCGAAGATAGATTATATTCAGCCTCTTATTTTATTGGCGATGGTATCAAACAACTTATTGAGCCTCTTCCTAAACTTAAATATTTTGAAGGGATGAAAATGATGAACGGAATGATGAAAATGAACGGAGACCTTGACGATATGGGAATGCAAATGAGTCTCAATCAAATGGATATGAACGTGGTGATGTACCCGGAAATTACAGGTGAACAAAAAAAGAAAGCCGAAAAAAAAATGGTGGATATGAAAATGACCGAAGCCGATTATAACAGTAATGCTCTTTCGGATATTACAACCTTAAATTATGCAATGCTGAAATCGCCAACTAAAACCACACTCCCAAAAGATGCTCCAGTAAAAGAGTTAAAATTTGAACTCACAGGAAATATGAACCGCTATGTTTGGAGTTTAGATAACAAAGTTGTCTCAGAAGCTGACAAAATTTTAATTAAAGAAGGTGAAAATGTCCGCATTACAATTTATAATAATTCGATGATGCGACACCCAATGCACTTACACGGGCACGATTTCAGATTATTGAATGGTCAAGGCGATTATGCACCATTAAAAAACATTGTGGACATTATGCCAATGGAAACCGATACCTTGGAATTTAATGCAAATGTAAAAGGTGATTGGTTTTTTCATTGTCATATCTTGTACCATATGATGAGCGGAATGGGCAGAGTTTTCAGTTATGAAAACCAAGCACCAAATCCCGAAATCCCAAACCCAAAACTTGCACAACGTAAATTGTTTGCAGACGACAGGAAATTTCATTTTATGGCAGAAAATGATTTTGCAACAAATGGTAACGATGGCGAAGCAATGTACCAAAGTACTCGTTGGAGCATTGGAACAGAATGGAGATTAGGATATAATGATATGCACGGTTACGAAACCGAAACCCATATTGGAAGATACATTGGCAAAATGCAATGGTTGATGCCGTTTGTTGGTTTTGATTGGCGTTACAGAGTAATGCCTGATGGTGAAGTTGAAAAAAATATGTTCGGACAAACAAATACAAAGGATAATCGGCATTTTTTAAGTGTTGGTGTAAATTATACTTTACCATTGTTAATTGTAGCACAAGCAGAAATATTTACGGGAGGTTATTTTAGAATACAATTTGAACGAAAAGATATTCCTATTTCAAAACGATTAAGAATGAATTTAATGTGGAATACGGATTATGAATATATGGCAGGTTTACGATATATTCTAGGAAAAAATATGGGACTGACAACACACTATGATAGCGACATGGGTTGGGGTATTGGAGTAAGTTTGAATTATTAATTCAATTAAGCATATAGAGCTTCTTAGTTTCTAGGATAATCAAATTGAAACTAGGATAACACGCCCAAATGGCGTCAAAATCTCGAAAATCTTATAATTTTCAGTTTTTTGTTTTGCGAATTGCTTGAATGGATATCTTTTTTTATTATCTCTTTTTAATCAGGTATTCTAAATCAGGATCATTTTTAATACGCTCCAATTCAGTTTCAATAATCTGAACAATATCCTGTTTTATCTGGCGGTAATTGGCCTCTATTTCCTGTTTCATATTGTCTTCTCCATTCTTCGTTACAAATGATAAAATCTCTGGTATCTTTTGATATGCTTTGGTTTCAGCAGCTACTTTTTCATTGTCGACAAGAATTTCAGCATGGAATATTTTCTGCTCGATGCGTTCATCAAAATTGTCCGACACAGCACCTACAAAAATACCTTGGGTCAATGTAGATATTTTAGATGCAGGAATGAGGCTGTCCAATTGAGTGGAAATTGATGTCGACGTATCATTACGGTTGATTGATAAACTTTGTCTTTTCTGTAATACTTTTCCAAAGCGTTCCGATAGATTTTTGGCAGTTTCGCCTACAACTTGACCACTGAAAATATTGCCCACAGTGTTCTGAATTACCTTGCTCTCTTTGTCTCCATAATCTCTAGTTAACTGTGAGTAATCCTGAAAACCCAAACATACTGACACCTTATTACTTCTGGCTGTTGCAATGAGATTATCTAGTCCTCTAAAGTAGATTGTAGGCAGCTCATCTATAATAACCGAACTCTTTAATTGTCCTTTTTTATTAATGAGTTTTACAATACGTGAATTGTACAATCCCAGCGCAGCAGAGTAAATATTTTGACGATCGGGATTGTTTCCTACACATAATATCTTCGGCTCTTTTGGATTGTTGATGTCTAATGAAAAATCATCTCCTGTCATAACCCAATACAATTGCGGTGAGATCATTCTTGACAAAGGAATTTTTGCCGACGCTATCTGTCCCTGCAACTGGTCTTGTGCGCCGCCTTGCCAGGCATCCATAAAGGGAGAAAGATAATTCTCAAGATCAGAATAGGAAGTCAGAATAGTAAATACGTCCGAATACTTTTTATTTAGTAATTCAATGGCGTGAGGAAACGTACAGTATTTGCCATTTTCATAAATCTTCAAAAACCAAATGATGGCAGCTAATAAGATGATTGGAGACTCTACAAAGAAATCTCCCTGTTTCTGTATCCAGCTTCTGTTAAGATTTAGCATTATCGTATAGGCAGATTCGTAAGCATCAGATATATCGGTCATAAAATCAGGATTTATGGGATTGCAACGATGACTTTTTCTAGGGTCATCAAAATTAATGATGTAGAATTTAGGTTTTACTTTGTATTTATCCGTGTGTATTAGCAAATGGTTATATGCAATTGTAGATAGGTCGTCGAATTTAAAATCATAGATATACATTGAAAAACCTTTTTCAATATGCTGTTTGATATAGTTATTTACAACAGCATAGGATTTGCCTGAGCCGGGTGTGCCTAATACAATGGTTGCCCTAAAAGGGTTTACAATATTAATCCATCCATTATGCTGTTTTTTATTGTACCAGAACTTAGTCGGCAGATTCACGGAATACTCGTTTTCCATTAGTTTGGTTTCCTGCATAAAACTTTCGTTCTCATTATTGAATACATCGTCCATTAGGTTGGTACGGAGCAGCCGGCTAATCCAAACTCCTGTTACCATCAGCGAGATATAGCCCAAACCTGTGGTAAGGATATAAAGAAATGTAGCGATGTTTAATGGCAGTTTTAATAAGGGTGTGTTCAGAAAAAACAGCACAAACCCAATTCCCAACGTCATATATATTTTAGACCATGTTATTTTTTCATTCTTGACACCTTTTGTTCCCAAACAACTCAAAGCCAGCAAGAGCAAAGCAAATATTTTGGTGTAAAGCGTATGGGAAAACAGGCTCACCGTTCGATCAAAGTTTCTCAATATTTTATTGACTACCTCCAGTGTCCAGCTCCTTTCTAAAAAGAATCCATAACAGAACCAGTAAAAGTGCATCAGTACAATCAGTATACTTACCGCTCTCATAAATGCCATAATCTTGGCTAAACCTCTTAAATCGTCTTCTCCTTGCATTTTTCAAATATTAAATGTTCGGGCGTTAATTTAAAGGATGTGCAGAGTGGCTATAAAAAAGTGGCAGACATTAGCGGTGCGTGACAGTGTTTGGCGTTAATTGGTTCCAATCAAGTTCAGATTTTATAACGATTTTTTTATTAAATTTAAACTCTTGATTTTTTTGACTTACTCATCAATTTGATAATCAATATTAAAGGAAATAATATGAATTGGAATAATCCTGATGCTGATCCTAGAGAAAGTGAAGAGGAATATGAAGCTCGGAAAAGAGAAGAAAGTGAGGCTGCTACAGGGCTAATGTTTATGGTCGTTGAGGGTTTTATTTTTGTCTTAAAAATAGCTGCTATTTTCGGTATGTTTTTTTATGCCGGATTTTTACTGTCTCAAAAGTTCTGGGGAGTGGAAACCGACAAATTTAAAATTTGGAGTTTCTCCTTATTATTTACCTACCTTATTTTCTGTATTATTTATTTCTTTAAAGGAACTATCATTGGCTTGCAGGCAAAGAACAGGAAATTATGGATATTACCGTGGGTAATCTGTGTGTTAATATGCTGTATTATTCCCGCATTTATAGTAAAATCATTCGTTGCTGGTATGTTCAATCTAACAGAACGACAAGGTTTATTGTGTATTGGACTGAGTTGGGGAGCATTTATACTTTTTTCATTATATGTTTATGGTATTTATCAGTTCAAGACACCAACTGTTCCGAAGATTTTGTACTGGAGCTATGCTTTGGGATTGAAAGTATCTTTATAATCATGAGTTCAAAATAAACAACAAAATCTACTGACCTCTTTTACGTTTTCTCTTCTTTTTCATCTTATTGGCAAAATCTTGTTCTTCGTAATCTTCACCCTGTGCTTCGGGAAGTAAGGCACTCAATGTTTCGATCAAACCATCTTCATGTTTTTCTGAAGTATTCAGGAAGTCGAACAAATGATGTGGTTGTTCTGCAGGAAGATCTGTGTCATTTGGTTTTGATATTTTAGATTGTAGTTCAACTGGCTTTTTAATGTCGGGTTTGATATTATGGTTCCAATAATCATTTAAGGTATTGGCAGAAAGTTCTTTGCCTAAACGTGAACCGTTCCAAATTGCTTTAGAATTATGGTCTATAAAAGTTATTCCGTAAATACGCCCTGTGTCATTTCTCCGTACCACTACGTT
The DNA here is from genome assembly GCF_056403035.1 of Flavobacterium sp. P3_A6. Classification (NCBI taxonomy): domain Bacteria; kingdom Pseudomonadati; phylum Bacteroidota; class Flavobacteriia; order Flavobacteriales; family Flavobacteriaceae; genus Flavobacterium; species Flavobacterium sp. P3_A6. Next base: position 125,846 of record NZ_JBFUGG010000004.1, read on the forward strand.
AATGCCCTGTTCACCTAATCTTTTTTTAAAAGCCTGCTCATCACTTGTTGATTGCAGGGCAATGGTAACAGTAGCTTTAATGGTTGGCTTTGTCGGGTGGTCTTTCAAAGCCTCTTTGCTTTTTGCAAAATGTAATTCCAAAGTCGGTAGCCCTGCATTCTTTCCGAATAAGGAAGCCTTGAACGGATGTCCAGCTCTTTCTCCTTTTTCATTTAAAGGAATGTACAATAAGCCTTGGCGAATTTTTCCCTGCAATTCTCCCTCTACTTTTTCAGTGGTAATATTGAACAGGGAAAGTAATGCATTGTATTCTCCCAACGTCTGGAACTTATAATACTTAGGTAGGTGACGGACAACCGAAGCAATCTGGCTTTTTATATCTCCTATTTGGTAATTCACAGGATGGAAAATATTATCATTTTGCTTGTGCTCTTTCTCTGTAGCTGATAGAAGTCCGTATTTACTTTCGAGTTCACGACATACATTCATAGATCGTCTTTTTTCGAACTTATCCGAAATCTTTTTGCCTTCTTCATCCACACAAACTGATACAATATGAATATGGGTGCGATCAATATCCGTATGCTTGAATACTACAAAAGGTTGTTCCCTATAACCCAGTTCCTGCATATACTCCTGAGCTATTAGTTTGAACTTTTCATCACTTACATTATCCTTTGGGTCAGGATTAAGAGAAATATGCAAAGTTTGCTTTTCGGTATTACGGTTGGCAATCAGATAAGGTTCAAAAGAGCGAACCAACTGAGCAACGGAATACTGTCCATTAGGTGTTTCTATTATTCTATTAGTAAATAGAATTTGCCCGTTATCTTTTTCCACTTTGAGTTGATTGTATGCCAATGCACCATATAAATTGCTTCCTCTTCCGATTTTTGCTATCATTTCAGTACTATTTTTTCAAATGTTTGGCTTCAAATTCTTCTGTGAGCTGGATTATTTTTTGACATAACACTGCCATTTCAGCCGTTTGCTTTTCCAATTTGTAGAGATAAGCTGCCGCTTTTTTCTCTGAAAAATTGCGATAAAGTAGTTTTACAATTTGATTGTAATTCACGCCAATAGAGCGGAACTGGTTGTGAAAAGAGGTTAGCCTCATATAAAAATCCAACACAGCTTTGTCTATTTTAACCGTTTTAATTTCCCTTCCAAACAATACGAAAATGATAAATTTTGCTTTATTGGTCATTCCCGATGCTTCAAAAAGAGATAATAATTTGATATTTTCTTCGTCCGTAAGACGAAAAACGTGGCGGTGAATACTCGGATCGTTCTTCGGAGTTCGTCCGCCTTTATTCTGTTTTTTATTACTGTTTTCGTTCATCACTAATCCATTTTTAACTTCAACAAAAATCCTGACTTCGGAAGGGTTTTCAGCTCCCGGCAGGGCAAGTTGTTTTGAGGCACGAACGGAGTTTGGAGTGCCTCAAAACACAACTTGCCGTGTTCTGGCGAACACAAAAATCCGCCCTGCGGGACGGATTAAATAAAGCAGGGAAAAACGGCTTCGGGTCGTTCACTTTATAATCTGATCTATCGAAGTGCTCTTGCATAAATCCATTAATAAAAATCATTTTACAAAGTAAACTTCTCTTAAGTAGAGTGTTGCACAGTGTCGTAGTGCCAAACAGTGTCAATGAGCGCCAATTCGTACCACTTTAAAATAAGGACGTATATATCTACATTTCTTTGTGCCTGCAAGCGGATCTAAACAGATAATTATGTTGGTACGTAGTTTCTCAATTATGTATTTAGTCGCTTATGTATATACAAGCGTAAGGGTGTGGATAGATGCAGATGAGGATATAAAATTACATAGTTGCATAAGTGCAGATTTACAGATCTGAGTTTGTACACAAATAGGTCTGATAATGCAAATTTATTTGTATACCTACCTAAAGACAGATGTACATATGTCAGTATTCAAGTAGTGTAATACGTGCTTAAGTGGCTATATAACTATCTACAAAATTACATATGTATGGGCGATAGTTGATAAGTATCTATCTATGTAGAGATATAAGTGAATAATTAAATAGAGTTAAAAATGAAAACAGAACACAAAACAGTATTCATTGCTTTTTCGTCCCAAAAGGGAGGAGTTGGCAAAACCACCTTTACGGCACTTGCGGCCAGTACACTACATTATCGTCTTGGCTACAATGTAGCCGTATTCGATGCTGATTTTCCACAACATAGTTTAATGAAAATGAAGACTCGTGATTTGGCTATGGTGATGGAAAATGAGTTTTTAAAACGGATGGCATTCAAACAATTTACGACTATTAACAAAAAAGCTTATCCGATCATTCAGCATAAAGCTGAAGGTGTATTGGAGGCTGCGCATGATTTTTTAGAATCCACTTCCGTTCCGGTTGATTTTATCTTTTTTGACCTTCCGGGAACAGTAAACACTCCTGGTATTTTGAAAGCTCTGGCGGGGATGCACCATATTTTCACGCCTATTGTAGCAGATCGTGTAGTTATGGAAAGTACACTCATTTTTACCCAGCTAATGAAGGATGTTATTATGAAAAAAGGAGAAACCTCCATTAAAACCATTAATCTGTTTTGGAATCAGGTAGATGGTCGTGAACGCTCACCCTTGTACGATGTTTATAATAAACTTATTGATGAGTTGGGCTTAAGTCTAATGCAATGTCAGATTATGAACAGTACACGTTTCCGCAAGGAGAGCGAAGCGGGTGCAAAGACTGTTTTTCGGTCAACTTTAATGCCTCCCGATGAACGATTGATGAATGCTTGCCGCTTAGACCAGTTTATGACGGAATTTTTAAGAATCGTTCAATTGTAATAGCATGGAAAAAGACAATAAGAAAAAAGCAATTCCCGAAATCAACGAAGAGTTAATGATGAATTTGATGGTAGATGGAATAAAGAAGGAGGGATTACAACTTCCGCAGGAAGAACCAGAAACTCCGATAAAACCATTGCAGGAAAAGTCTTTAGCGAAGGAACGGAACAAAGGCAAAAAAGTAAATGATCGGGATTACGAAAGTATATTTTTCAAAAGGCCTGACACCAATGCCCGGGATGGCAAAACGGTATATATTCGACCGGATTTTCATGAGAAACTGTCCCGAATCGTACAGGTAATAGGCGAAGATAAGATAACTATTTATGCCTACTTAGATAATCTTCTCGAATATCATTTTCAGGAGTTTGGTGAGCAGATTATCACAAGTTTCAACAATAAATACAAACCTATTTTATAATTATGGAAACAGTAATCGTAATATGCCTGCTCATTATTATTGCGCTCTTGATGCAGGATAAGATAATTATCAAGAAAAGGACGGAGCAAAAACCAACTCAGGAAAAACCTAATCCGAACCTACCTGATATTATGGGACAGCCCAAACCAATGAGAAGCCTTTCAGTGCCAAAACGTGCCACTGAAAGCCAAAGTAAAAAGCGGAAACATGAAATGAATAATTTTGATATTGAAATCGACGAGGTAGATGTCGATATACAAATTCCGCAGGAAGAACTGGATGAAGTTTTTGGAAATATGCCTGATTTTGAGGAAGAGGAAGAAGAATGGAACAGATATGGAATATCTGGTAGGAATGACGGTTTTGCCCAAGGGGTTACCTTTGAAGAACTAAGCTCTGCGGGGATGTTGCTGCAAAAAAACAAATTGGAGCCATCTCAAAAGGAAACAGTGGTTGCTATAGTTCAGAAAATACAAGGAACTGAATTATTCAGCCTATTGGAAAATTCCATAGAAAGTGCGTCCCGTAAAATAGCGGAGCTGTTGGACGGGAGCCTTTCTTCTGAAACTAATTCTAGTTCTTCCACTTTGCGGAAAAATGATTTGAGTGATTTTGACATTGGGGAGTTTGTCTAAAAAGACGACTTCCCTTTGTTCTTTAAAAACAGAATATTATGGAACGAGAATTACCGACAGTGAACATCGAAGGAACTGATTTTTTTGTAGATGTTATAAAAAATGAGCTGAAGGAAAAAGGCAACCCTCAAAACAGGATGAGCATTAAAAATATGCTGTATGTTGGTGACGGTTACCGTTTTCAGTATGATATGACAATCAATAATTTTCTTCCTTTTGGAGCATCAATGGCTCTGGGCAATAACAACCATTCAAAGGAAATAAAAATCCCCAATCTTGTAGAGCTCGATCCTATAGGTATGGCAAAAAAGTACAACCGAACAATAGAAGAAATTTCGGGAAAGACAGATTTTGAATTGACGATAAAACCGGGAAGTCCGATTGATTTGCGATGGAACAAAAAAATATTGCCAACATTGGATATTGCTGGACACACCTTTTATGTTGATTTAGTGATGGACAAGCTTCGACCAAAAGATGACTTTAAGTCCAAAGGAATAGATTTATCTGAAATAAGGGAGTATTATGATCGTTATTACCAGGCATATATTATTCCTTATAATCCAAAAACGCGTGAATTTCAGGAAGTGGGTATTCGAACCATTACCGAACTGCCCAAGGAAATCATAGTGATAAAATTTCCGCATCTTAGTGAATTGGATAATGTTGGCTGGAACATAAAATATGGTTTTGGGCCCGGACACCTTATAAAAGAAGATACTCTTCAATTACACTTTAAAGCGAGAACACTACCATGGAAGGAAACCAATATTCCAGAAAATATTAAGCTAAACCTTGAAGAACAAAAATTGGAACAAAAAGAGAAAATAGAAGCCAAGAAATTGTCAGATATATTCCCTGAACAAAAAAAGGGTAGAAAAATGTAAAACATTCATTTTATGGATAAAAAAAAGAAGCGTCAGAGCCAAAAGTTCTGGCGTTTTTTTATGCACAAACATTAATCATAATGCCACTCACTACCAAGTAATTCCACAAACTGCCGCTTTGTTATAGCTCTTCGTTTTCCATGAGATATTTGTCTGGATAATCTGCATGGAGCAGGCTAAACATAACAATTTAAAATGTTAAAATCATGGAAAAACAAAGAAAAAAAATCCTGCTGGCAACAATGGTAATGCTGACAGGCTTCAGTGTGTTGGCACAGGGAGACGGTTCAGCTGGTATCACCGAAGCCACACAAATGGTTACGTCCTATTTCGATCCTGCCACACAACTCATCTACGCTATTGGAGCCGTGGTAGGTCTCATTGGAGGGGTTAAAGTGTACGGTAAGTTCAGTAGCGGAGATCCCGATACAAGCAAGACAGCAGCAAGTTGGTTTGGTGCGTGTATCTTCTTAATCGTAGCCGCTACCATTTTACGTTCATTCTTCCTTTAATCCCACGGGCTTATGAATTACAATATCAATAAAGGCATCGGAAGAACAGTAGAATTTAAGGGGTTGAAAGCACAATACTTGTTCATTTTCGCAGGCGGACTGCTTGGTACACTGATTCTTGTAATGATTATGTATATGGCTGGCGTAAACTCTTATATCTGCCTGTTGCTTGGAGCAGGCGGTGCTTCGCTGATTGTATGGCAGACCTTTTCATTGAACAAAAAGTATGGGGAACACGGCCTGATGAAAATTGGGGCAAGAAAAAGACACCCACGATACATCATCTGTCGCAAGCCGTTACACCGCTATTTAAAGTTCACTTCTAAATCGAATGCCTTATGAGAAATGTAGCCAAGACCACAACACTGGAAAATAAGTTTCCCTTACTTGCGGTAGAAAACAATTGTATTCTATCAAAGGATGCAGACATTACCGCTTGTTTTGAAGTGCGTTTGCCGGAACTGTTCACGGTGGCTTCTGCTGAATATGAAGCTATTCATTCCGCTTGGCACAAAGCCATCAAGACTTTGCCCGATTATACAGTTGTCCATAAACAGGACTGGTACATCAAGGAAAACTATGCGCCAGACATTGCGAGCGATGATTTGAGCTTTTTAGGTAAATCTTATCAGCAGCATTTTAACGAACGCCCTTTTCTGAACCATTATTGTTACCTATTCCTGACCAAGACCACTAAGGAAAGAATGCGAATGCAGAGCAATTTTTCATCGCTTTGCAAAGGTGCTCTTATACCAAAAGAAATCAGGGACAAGGAAGTGATCCATCGTTTCATGGAAGCCGTTGGACAATTTGAACGTATTGCAAATGACAGCGGATTTATGGGGCTACGACGTTTAACGGAAGAAGACATCATTGGTACGGATGAAAAACAGGGACTACTGGAACAGTATCTAACACTGTCAAGGGAGGCCGGAACACCAATGCAGGACATTGCACTCGGACCAGAAGAAGTCCGTGTCGGCAACAAAAGATTGTGTCTGCACACCTTATCCGATACGGACGACCTGCCTTCGGCAGTATCAGCAGATACTCGTTACGAAAAACTATCTACCGACCGGAGCGACTGCCGTTTGTCGTTTGCTGCTCCAGTGGGCTTGTTGCTAAACTGCAATCACATCTACAACCAATATCTGTTTTTGGATAACAGCGAAGACAACCTGCAAAAGTTTGAGAAGTCTGCAAGGAATATGCATTCACTGGCTCGTTACAGCCGTGCCAATCAAATCAATAAAGAATGGATAGAGCGATACTTGAACGAAGCACACAGTTTTGGGCTATCCTCCATCAGGGCACACTTCAACATCATGGCTTGGTCGGATGACCCGAGTGAATTTAAACAGTTAAAGAACGACTGCGGTAGTGCTTTGGCTCTGATGGAATGCAAGCCCCGTCATAATACCACCGATGTAGCTACGCTCTACTGGGCAGGAATGCCGGGAAATGCTGGCGATTTTCCAAGTGAAGAAAGCTTTTATACGTTCATTGAGCCTGCTTTATGCTTATTCACTGAAGAAACCAACTATCACAATTCACCATCGCCATTTGGGATCAAGATGGCAGACCGTCTGACCGGAAAACCCATCCATTTAGATATTTCCGATTTGCCAATGAAGCGTGGCATTATCACAAACCGGAACAAGTTTATATTGGGGCCATCAGGAAGTGGTAAATCTTTCTTTACCAATCACATGGTTAGGCAATACTATGAGCAAGGAGCACATGTCCTGCTTGTTGATACCGGTAACTCGTATCAAGGGTTGTGCGAACTTATAAAAGGAAAAACCAAAGGCGAAGACGGGGTTTACTTCACTTACACAGAAGACAATCCCATTGCCTTCAATCCTTTCTATACAGATGATGGCGTGTTCGACATAGAGAAAAGGGAGAGCATCAAAACATTAATCGTGACCTTGTGGAAACGTGATGACGAACCGCCGACCCGCTCCGAAGAAGTAGCATTATCCAATGCAGTAAGCGGTTATATCGAACGCATCAAGCAGGATGATACCTATCCTTCATTTAATGGCTTCTACGAATATGTGCAGGGGGATTACCATAAGGTATTGGAAGAAAAACAGGTGAGGGAAAAAGACTTTGACATTGCCAATTTTCTCAATGTACTGGAACCGTATTACAAAGGAGGCGAATACGATTACCTGCTAAATTCCGATAAGCAGTTAGATCTTCTTTCCAAACGCTTCATTGTGTTTGAAATTGATGCAATCAAAGACCATAAAATCCTCTTCCCAATCGTGACGATCATCATCATGGAGGTGTTCATCAACAAGATGAGAAGATTGAAAGGTATCCGTAAACTCATTTTGATTGAAGAGGCTTGGAAAGCGATTGCCAAGGAAGGCATGGCTGAATATATAAAGTACCTATTCAAAACGGTTAGGAAGTTTTTCGGCGAGGCTATAGTAGTAACACAGGAAGTCGATGACATTATCCAATCACCCATTGTCAAAGAAAGTATTATCAATAATTCTGATTGCAAAATCCTGCTCGACCAGCGCAAATACATGAATAAGTTTGATGACATACAGGCCATGCTTGGACTTACGGACAAGGAGAAGGGGCAGGTACTTTCCATCAACATGAACAATGACCCATCACGGCTTTACAAGGAAGTATGGATTGGTTTGGGTGGAACCCATTCGGCAGTATATGCCACAGAAGTGTCCGTAGAAGAATATCTCGCCTATACCACCGAAGAAACTGAAAAAATGGAAGTGATGAAGCTTGCTGGTGAACTGGATGGAAATGTAGAGCAGGCCATCAAGAGGATAGCCCTGCAAAGAAGAGAAAAGTAAAACAATTATTAATCATTTAAAAATAAAAGAGAAATGAAAAAAATACTATTCATGGTGTTGACAGCTCTAATGCTGGCTATAGCACCGTCCGCAAAAGCCCAATGGGTGGTTACAGACCCCACAAACCTGGCTTCAGGCATTCTTAACAGTGCCAATGAAATTGTACAGACTTCATCCACGGTATCCAATGTTATCAAAAATTTCAAGGAAGTGGAAAAGGTATATAATCAAGGCAAGGAATATTATGACAAGCTGCAAGCCGTCAACAATCTTGTGAAAGATGCCCGTAAGGTACAACAGACCGTACTATTGGTTGGAGATGTTTCCGAAATGTATGTTCAGAATTTTGGCAAAATGATGAATGATCCCAATTTTTCTGCCCAGGAATTGATGGCTATCGCCAATGGTTATGCGGTACTACTTAACGAAAGTACCGAACTGCTGAAAGAACTCAAACAGATCGTAAGTTCTTCCAGTTTGTCATTGAATGATAAAGAGCGTATGGATATTATTGACCGTGTGTATAAAGAAATTAAGGAATACCACAGCCTTGTACGCTATTACACCAACAAAAATATCTCGGTAAGCTTTCTAAGGGCAAAAAAACAGAATAATAGTAAGAGAGTGCTCGAACTCTATGGAACTGCTAACCAAAAATACTGGTAGGTTATGGAATTTAATAATCTTCACGAAGTCCTGCGTTCCTTGTATGATGAGATGCTGCCACTGTCCGCCGATATGGCGGCAGTGGCGAAAGGAGTGGCTGGTTTGGGGGCCTTATTCTATGTAGCTATTAAGGTGTGGCAGGCACTAAGTCGGGCAGAGCCGATTGATGTGTATCCTTTACTGCGTCCTTTTGCTTTAGGTCTTTGCATCATGTTTTTCCCAACCATGGTACTTGGAACAATCAATGCAATCCTTAGTCCGATAGTACAAGGGACGCATGCCATCCTCGAAAATCAGGTGCTTGACCTGAACGACCTACAGACAAAAAAGGATCTGTTGGAACGGGAAGCCATGCTTCGAAATCCTGAAAATGCTTATTTGGTATCGAACGAAGAGTTCGATAAAAAGCTGGAAGAACTGGGTTGGTCACCATCTGATCTGGTCACGATGTCGGGGATGTATATGGAAAAAGAGATGTACAGGATTGAGCAGTCTGTAAAAAACTGGTTCAGGGAATTGCTGGAAATCCTATTTCAGGCAGCTGCTCTGGTGATTGACACCATACGTACTTTCTTTTTGATTGTATTGTCCATACTCGGTCCAATTGCCTTTGCGATATCGGTCTGGGATGGTTTTCAATCGACACTTACGCAATGGCTTACGCGATATGTCAGTGTGTATTTATGGTTACCTGTAGCCGACCTCTTCAGCTCTATGCTTGCCAAGATACAATCCCTGATTATAGAAAGGGATATCGAAATGCTTGCTGATCCGACTTTCATTCCCGATACCTCAAATACCGTGTATGTGATTTTTATGATCATCGGTATTGTGGGATATTTTACCATTCCGACCGTGACAGGCTGGATTATTCAGGCTGGTGGCGCAGGAAATTTTACCCGTAATATGAACCAAGCCGCAATGAAAGCAGGAAATATTGCTGGAGCGGGGGCAGGTTCGGCAGCAGGAAATATCGGCGGACAGTTACTCAAATAATGTAAAACTATTAATCAGTAAAAAATGGAATTTAAAACGCTAAGAAATATCGAAAACAGCTTTCGTCAAATAAGACTTTACGCCCTTGTATTTGCCGTTCTCTGCATAAGTGTTGCAGGATATGCCGTATGGCAATCCTACCGCTTTGCAGAAGAACAACGCCAAAAAATCTATGTACTGGACAATGGAAAATCGCTGATGCTCGCACTTGCACAGGATGCATCCATCAACCGTCCGGTCGAAGGGAGGGAACACGTAAGGCACTTTCATGAATTGTTCTTTACGCTGGCTCCCGATAAGAATGCTATCGAAAGTAATATGAGACGTGCGTTTAATCTTGCCGATAAAAGTGCCTTTGATTATTACAAAGACCTTTCGGAAAAGGGATATTACAACCGTATTATATCAGGTAATGTGCAGCAGCGTATTGAAGTGGATAGTGTGGTCTGCAATTTTGACACCTATCCCTATGCGGTCCGCACCTATGCGAAACAGTTCATCATCCGTTCCAGCAATGTGACCAAACGTAATCTGATTACTTCCTGCTATCTGGTCAATTCCGTCCGTTCGGACAATAACCCGCAGGGCTTCAATATAGAAAAATTTTCAGTGGTCGAAAACAAGGACATTGAAGTTATCGAACGCTAAAAATAATCGTATGGAAACATTTTCAGATTTAAACACTTTCGCTATAACCCTTACCGAAAAAGGATATAGTGGTTATTTCCACACTCAGGGCGCGTATCCCGGAAAGCTAAAAGACAGTATCTGTGAATACCTCGAAAGTTGCCAAAAGGATGCCGACAATTTGCCTAAACAGGAATTGTTGCTGACAAGCTATCTGCAATGGTCGGGAGAAGATAAGCCTCGTGTTGAATGCAGTATGTGGGTAAAATACTTGAACGGCAAATTCTCTCTCAACAGAATGGAGGTAGCAAAAAAAGATGGCTTCGGACAACTGATGAAAAAATCAGCTCTGACAGACCTTTCTATACTATCCGTACCCAAAGCGATTGCTTCAATCTCTTTGGTTAGTGAAGAACCGAAGCAAGAGGCAGAAAAAAGTCCAAAGCGTTTCAAGCTATAACAAAAGAAATTAGAAGGCTATGAGAAAATTAAGAGCAACTATGGAAAGGTACTTTGACAAGCTGGATGAACGTTGGCGGGTATTGCCAATACAAAAACAGCATCAATGTATGCTGTACTTCTTTGTGGGTTATCTGCTACTTACTGCGGGGGTCATTGGCAAAGTATGGTATGAAACTTCAAAGTCCCGAAACGATATAGGCATTGAGCATATCGTGAACCCCATCCACAAAAAAAATGAAAGTCCTACAAAATTGCAGGATACATTAACAACAATTTTAAAATATAAGATTTATGAAAGAAAATGAGAACAAAAAAACGGTTGTTCGGGTAACGGAAGGTAACCCTGCAGCAACCGATGAGGTACTGCAAGACAGTACACAGGATAAAGTCCAGAAGCTAAAAAAGCCACTGATATTTGGTTTAATGGGAATCGTATTTGTAGGCTGTATGTACCTGATCTTTAAACCGTCTTCCGAGAAAAAGGAAGTCGAGAAAATTGGACTGAACGATGTCGTGCCTCAGGCTACGGGTACAGGAATGCCTGACGATAAGGGTAAGGCATACGAAGAGGAAATGCTGGAACGTAAGAATCAGGAAAAACGGAACGATCTCACATCTCTTTCTGATTACTGGAATGCAGACGAAAAAGGAGAACCAGGAGAGGACTTGTCTGAAGAGGAAGAAAGCTCTAGTAGTGCCAACGTATCTGGAAAACAGAGTAATCCCGCCTTGAACAGTTACCGCAACGTGCAAAGCACATTGGGCTCTTTCTATAAGGACGATAATTCTGAAACACAGAAACTCCACAAGCAATTGGAAGAATTAAAGGAAAAGCTGGCTGAGAAAGACATTCCTGCCAAAGTAACTGTCGATAACCAATTGGCATTGATGGAGAAATCCTATCAGATGGCAGCAAAATATCTTCCTTCAGGTGCAAGCAGGGGAGAAGCTGCACTTGCCAATGGTACAGATTCCAAATCTTCGTCCTCTACTCAAAAAGAGCAGTTTGTGGCATTCACAACTACAAGAAAGAACACCGTATCCACCTTGTACCGTGAGCCTACCGATAGTGTCTTTTTAGCTGATTGGAGTCAAAACAAGAACAGCAGTTTTTATACTGCAGGTGCTTTAGAGCAAGTGGTACAACCCAAAAACAGTATCAAAGCCTGTGTACAGGAAACGCAGACCATTATCGGTGAAAGCGGTGTACGCCTCCGCTTATTGGAACCGGCCCAAACGCCTAATCGTACCATTCCCAAGGGAACAATTTTAACGGCTAACGCCAAACTTGAGGGAGGACGTTTACAGATGAAGGTTATTTCCATAGAATTGGACGGAAACATCCTCCCGGTTGATATTACGGTTTATGATCTGGACGGTCAGCAAGGTTTGTATGTGCCGTATTCGCCCGAAATGAATGCCCTTACCGAGATGGCTGGCAATATGAGCCAACAATCTGGTACAAGCCTGATGCTTACCCAATCAGCAGGACAACAGGTTGCCGCTGATTTGAGCCGTGGCGTAGTTCAGGGCATTTCGGGTTATTTCTCCAAAAAAGTGAAGACACCGAAAGTTACTCTAAAGGCAGGGCATCAACTGTTCCTTGTTTCCAAAAAATAATGTTAAACGAAAATAGAATTAAACAATGAAAAATTACTTTAAAACCTTTTGGGCATTTGCCCTAATCATCGGCTTTACCGTATCTTCTTTTGCACAGGACAGTGCAAAAACTTCTCTTACATTGGGCAAGATAGAACCGTACTGTATGGAAGTTACTTATGACAAGACTTCGCATCTGATTTTTCCAACCGCTATCCGCTATGTGGATCTGGGCAGTGAATACCTGATTGCAGGAAAAGCTGAAGATGCAGAAAATGTACTTCGTGTAAAAGCATCGGTAAAAGAGTTTGGGACCGAAACCAATTTTTCGGTGATTACCAATGACGGCCATTTTTACAGTTTCAATGTGCATTACAGCTCATCCCCCGAGGTGTTGAGTTATGACCTGCTGACAATGCAAAAGACAGTGGATAAAGCCAGCGGAAACGACGTGCTTTTTGAAGAATTGGGTAATAACTCACCATCACTGGCAGGCTTATTATTGGAGACCATTTACAAAAACGATAAGCGCATTGTAAAGCATATCGGAGCGAAAAGTTTCGGCATACAGTTTTTTCTCAAAGGAATTTACATCCATAATGGTAAATACTATTTCCATACGGAACTGATAAACCGTACCAATGTTCCTTTTCAAATTGATTTTATCAATTTCAAGGTTGTAGACAAGAAGATAGCAAAGCGTACCGTGATACAGGAAAAATCAATGATACCACTACGCACTTACAAGCCACTGGGTGAGATTGACGGCAAAACAACAGAACAAAATGTGTTCCTGTTAGACCAGTTTACCATTGCGGATGACAAGATGTTGCTGATTGATATTTTCGAGAAGAACGGAGGAAGGCATCAAACCCTTCAGGTAGAAAATTCCGATTTGATTAAGGCTCGTTTGATTACCGATATGCACTTGAAATTTTAATAATCCATTAAACGTATTAACAGAAAAATGAAAAAGTATATCTATACGGCGATGTTTATCCTTATAGGCTTCACTATCGCACAGGCACAACGAATGCTGCCTAAACAAAAAGGGTTGGAAGTAAACGCAGGAACCTTATCCGATGACCATCCAGGCAGGAACTACTATCTCAATATCGGTATGACTGTAAACGGTAAAAATGGCAATTACCAGCTTTGGGCTTTGGAATACACGCACCAATATGATGAGTATAAAGACCTCTGTTTACCACAGGAAACCTATACAACCGAAGGTGGTTACAGTTTCTTTCTGCTGGGTGACGCCCGTAAGAGCATTACCCTTAATACAGCCATAACTGGTGTACTGGGTTATGAAAGTATTAACCGAGGCAAAAATCTGTTGTATGATGGGGCAAAAATATTGACTGAAGACAACTTCATTTACGGTGCAGGCGGACGGCTGTCTTTTGAAACATATTTGTCCGACCGTTGTGTATTGATCCTTCAGGGGCGCACTAAAGTTTTGTGGGGTACTGACTTGGAACAGTTCCGAACTTCAGTAGGTCTGGGATTGAGGATTAACTTTTAAAATATAAAACTATGACAGCATTTTTCAATAGATTCAAAATAGGCTTACTGCCAATGTATGTATTGCTGGCAATCCTGACAAGCTCTGTTACATCTTGTAGCAAAGGCGAACTGGAAATACAAAATGATTTCCCTTTTGAGCTTAAGGTTATGCCCGTACCCAAAGAAATTGCTAATGGCAATACCGTGGAGATTAGGATAACTATACTGTCAACCGGCAATTATAATAACACGCAATATTATCTTCGCTACTTTCAGTTTGATGGACAAGGAACTTTGCAGTATTATGAAGAACCGCCGTATCTGCCCAACGATTTGTACCCGTTGCAGGCGAAGCAATTTAGGCTCTATTATACTTCGAACTCCACTGTATCGCAATCCTTTGACGTATGGATTTCGGATAATTTTGGGAACGAAAAGCAATTGAGCTTTGAATTCAATAGCAGTAATTGATAAAATTATTGACGGTTAATATAAATTAAATTGACCTGCTATATTTAGCAGGTCAATTTTTTATTGTTTTTTTTTAGGTTAAATATTTGGTAATCAGTTGGTTTTTTAAATGGTATATTCTAAAATTATTTTAGGTACTAGAGAATTATATAAGCATTGAAATAATAATAATGATTGTGAAAATTTTTCTCATATTTTAACTATTTTAGTTGAAATATTTTATGATTATATGTTTATATCAAAATTGTCACTAAGAAACTTTAGAAATTTCAGAAATGTTTCTCTGAATTTTAATAAAGGTGTAAATACCATTATCGGGGAAAATGGCTCAGGAAAAACAAATCTTTTTCATGCAATCAGGTTATTAGTTGATGAAAGTATGCCTAGAGGCGTAAGATTATATGAAAGCGATTTTAATCGTTCACTCGGAAAATGGACTGGACATTGGATAATAATTCAAATAGAATTTCAAGAACTTGACTCTAGTGAAGAAGCACAATCAATCGCTATGCATAAGATTGGTGCTGTCGATGATTTTGATACTACTCAAGGAACATATTCTATGTTTTTCCGTCCTAGGATTGAAATAAGACGAAATCTTTTTAAACTTTCTCAAAGTGATGACAAAACTGTCGAAGAATTGGAAAAACTACTAAGTGGAGTTTCATTAAATGATTATGAGTCAGTTTTTGCAGGAAGAGGAAATGTTGATTTCTCAGATGAGGAAACATACTCTCAATATGTAGGCAATTTTACTGAGATTACATTTCCTGATCCTGACGACGAACAAACGGATGTCTATGGTATAAAAATGTATGGCATCTCAATTCCTAATGAATTCGCCTGTACTTTTGCAAAAGCACTTCGGGATGTTGAGTCTGATTTACGCTCATATAGAGATAATCCATTATTGAATCTGTTAAGAGATAAAGAAAAAAATATTTCCATTGACAAAAAACATGAAATCGAAGAACAGGTTGATATTTTAAATAAGAATATTTCAGGCTTAGAGGAAGTAAAAGGAGTTTCAAAAGGTATTACCCAAACTATTAAGGAAGCCGTTGGTGAGACATACGCACCTAACGTGAATATTAAATCCGAATTGCCTTCAGAAATGGAAAAGATCCTTCAATCTTTAAAATTATGGGTAGGCGACCCTGATGAGGAAGGGCACGAAGGACGATTATGGGAATTGAGTCTTGGAGGAGCGAACCTGATTTATCTTTCACTCAAATTATTAGAATTTGAAAAAATAAAGAAAGAAAACAAGATTGCAAATTTCATTTTGATTGAAGAGCCTGAAGCACATATACACACCCATATTCAAAAAACACTATTTCAGAAGTTAGATAAGGAAAGAACACAGGTGTTTATTTCTACACATTCCACCCATATATCTTCGGTATGTGAAATAAGCTCTATGAATATTTTAGGGAGGGGCAAACAAAGAGCTCATGTATTTGCACCTTCAAGGAATCTTAAAGCAGATAAAATAATTAAACTGGAACGATATTTAGATGCCAACAGAACTAACTTATTGTTTGCAAAAGGGGTTATTCTTGTTGAGGGAGATGCTGAACATATATTGATTCCTGAAATTATAAAAAAAGTACTTGGGGTATCTTTAGATGAACTTGGAATCTCTTTAATAAATATTGGTAGTACTGGATTTGAGAATGTTGCTCAATTATTTCATAAAGACAGAATACATAGAAATTGTAGTGTTCTGACTGATAACGACCTTTCTATCGTTAAGTTGCCTAAAGACCCGAAGGATGATAATCAATACGAGAGGGACTGTCGCAATTCTCAAATCTCAGGAGTAGACAGAAAAGAAAAATTAGAACTTTTTTGTAAGGATAATGATTTCGTCAAACCATTCTATGCCAAACATACTTTTGAGGTTGATTTTTTACTTGAAGGAAATTCACATGAAGTTATTCAGACAGTTGAAAAGGAATATAAAAAACAAGCAAATATCGACCGAATTAAAGAATTGCTTAAAGATGATGATGTTTCCGTTTCAGGAAAAGAAATCTTAAGGTTAGCTGAAAAATTCGGAAAAGGTTGGTTTGCTATTATGGTTTCTTTACACATAAGCAACATTACGTCCATCCCTGATTATATTTTGGATGCAATTGTATTTGCCTGTCCAACCCTTAATCAAAGCGTATTGCTTGCTATTGCCAAATACAGACTTAATAAATTAAAAGATAACCATTACACAGGAGATACAACCGATTATAAGTCAATCCTTGATAAGATAATCTTAATTGAAGATGGAGTGGAGGCATTAGAATTCTTTATTGAAGAGTTACCTTATGATGTGTTGTCTAAATTAATAAGTAAATTAAATGCTTAAAGGTTTAAGTCCCCAACAAACTGATGCAGTAATTGAGCCGGGAAATGTTCTTTTGACTGCATGTCCAGGAAGTGGTAAAACACGGGCACTCACTTACAAGATTGCTTATGAGTTAGAACGTCTCACTAATTCTAAAAAAATCATCATAGCCGTTACCTTTACCAATAGAGCAGCTGATGAAATAAAAAAGAGAATACGTGAACTAAATGCTGATGATACTAATTTGTGGGCTGGCACAATTCATTCCTTTTGCTTAGAATGGATTCTCAGACCTTATATGTGTTATTTGGATGACCTTAAAAATGGGTTTTCAATTTCAGATGAATACAATTCTGAAAATTTGATGGATGAGTTGAAAAAAACTTATGGACTTAATTTTTGGGATTCCGTCTCTACTAAATATCTACCAGATGGAGAAAAAGAAGAAACAATTTACAGGGCATTAATAGATGAATACCACAATGCGCTTGCCAGTAAAAAATTGATTGATTTCGACCAGATACTCCATTATGCACATAAATTGATTTTAGGATATCCTAAAATCTCGGAAATCCTTAAAAATATGTTTCATTTGGTATGTGTAGATGAGTACCAAGACACACAACAGCTGCAGTATTCAATTTTGGCAAAAATAATGAAGGGAGCATCTGGGGATTGTAAGATGTTTTTTGTTGGAGATTCTGATCAAGCAATATACGGGTCATTGGGAGGTGTGGCAAAAGAACTTGAGGAGATTAAGAAGGAGTTTGGGGTTGTTTTCACAAGTAAAGAATTATCTGGAAATTATAGGTCTAACCAACAAATTATTGATTATTATCGAAACTTCCAAACTACTGACATTGATATAAAAGCATTAGGAACAAATGCAGATGATAATGCTGTGATAACCTACAACAGAGTAGTTCATAAAGATAATTTAGCAGTTAGTATTGCAGAAATAATAAAGCAGAAAATTGCTGATGGAGTTCCTGCACATGAGATATGTGTTCTTGCGCCGACTTGGTATCTCGTAATTCCTATGGGAAGAAAATTAAAATCACTTTTGCCTGATGTAAAATTTGATGCAGTCGGTTTATCTCCACTACTTAAAAATAGAGAGAATACTTGGTTTAAAATTGCAAGATTATTTCTTGTCTTACCTTCCCCAAAATCTTTCGTAATAAGAAAGCGTTGGGCATCAGAACTTATCAACGAGTTAGAAAGTTTAGGAATTATACTCTTTGAGGATAAAGAATTCAAATCAAAAACATTATTGAAGTTAATAAACTCAATTTCATCCGAAGAGACTGATGGATTACAATATTTGGAGGAATGCTTTCTTGAATTATTTGAGAAATTGGGAATTTCAATTTCTTCAAATGAGATGCTTGAAGTACACTGGGCAACTTTTTTTGATGGTGCAAAAACAAGACTTGAAAATTCTGATTTTGATTTAGCAAAAGACATAGAGAGTTTTAGAAAAATGTTTAAACATGAAGAAGGCGTTGTTGTTAATACTTGTCATGGCATTAAAGGAGAAGAGTTTGATACAGTCATTGCTTTTGGATTATTACATGGAAAATTACCCAATTGGAATGAAACTGGAAACAGGGCAACTGAAAAATTATTGTATGTAATTTGTTCAAGGGCTAAACGTGAGTTACATCTTATATCAGAGACAGGCCGTGTAACAAATTCGGGGAGAGCTTATAATCCCACTTATCAACTTAGCTCACTTGAGTATGATTATGATTGAATTAACGGATTTTGGTTTGACATAATCCACAAGGTTATTATTTAATCCATAATAGTGAAATTTTACATCACACTTTTTTCTTGCCTAAAATGATTTCATGAAAAAAGTAAAAATAATGATACCTCCAAAGCGGCGTTCTTTTGCTTCTTTTCTTTGGTCGCTGATGTGGAAAGAAAAGAAGTTCCCAAAACAACAAAAGGGATAATGAATATCCCTTAGAAACCAGATTGCAACCTGTTTGGCAAAATATAAGAGAGAAATTTATGGATTGACATATATTTTACCAAAGTGGTTGCACCGATTTGACGCAAAATGACTGTCCCGACCACCGGAAGGGAGTGTCATTTTGCCGCCCGATTTTGACTATCAGGCGACTTTTATGGGATTGGTGCTAAAGTCCTTTAGATTGTGAAAAAAACCCCTGTACGGTGTCATACCGTGCCGAAATAAGTTCCATAAAAGRGAGCATCCCATTTGGGTTAAAGAGGAATTGATAAACAAATCCTGTTTCTCTAGTGCTTCTGCTAAACTACAGCTTGGCGTGTCATCCTCTTGTTCGGACTGCTTCAATAATTCTCCAAATTCTTCGGTAATCATTGGCAGGCTTGCCACCGTTTCGTATTTCTCCGAATTGGGTTGATGAATGTTTCCTATGGTAGACAGCAACACTTGTCCTGTGTGCTGGCTGTTACCAAAATCTAACCAATATTTCGGTTCGTCCCTGTGATGTCTGTGGTTGCCTATTTCTTTCAGTATTTCGGCAACTCCAAACCTCGCTTGTACATTGTCCACGCAGGTAATGTATAGAGTTGCCTTTGCATTTTCGGGTATTCTGCCTAAATTGTTCTTTTCAAACTTTGCGGTTTCGGCTTTCCAATTTGTTCCTGAAAAGCGGTTTGCACGGTTGATGAGGGCAACGGACTTGTACAGGCCTGTTTCACTTTCTGCAAACCGCTGTCTTCCTAAATTGGCATTGGTCACTGTATCATCATCCCATAAGCGGACACGTAATCCTGCGTGTCCCAATTCAATTAAGCTGTGGTTCATTTCCATTAAAGCGGTCAAAACCTTTGAGCCTGTCCCGCCTGCACCGATTAAGTTTACCGTAATGGGATTGGTGGGGCTTATCAGATAGTTATCGGTAAAATGTACTTTTAGTTTCTCGGTATTCATAACAAAATATTTTTAAGGGTTTTGTTGTTCTTTTTTAATACATCTTTGGGAAAGGCTTCACTTGTTTCAATTAGTTTTTTCCAAAGGCTTACACAATTCCCTTTTATCGGGCTGTGTTCCCCTAATAGATGGCTGAAATAGCTGTTAAAAAAGTAGTTTTCCCAAGCGGTGGTAAATTCTTCTACAGAAGCAGATTTTTGAATATCTATGCTTACAGTTCCCATACATACTTTGCCATCTTCATAAATGTTGAAGAAAGGAGCATAATACAAAGGCGTATTTTGGGTAGGTCTTCTATTAGTTGCAAGAGCAAAAACGGTAAGGCTGTTTTTATTGGCATACCAAAGCATTGATGGTACATGTGCTTTGCCATTGGGTATGCCCAAACCGTTTACAAAGAAGAATTGCTGTTTCTGTGCTTTGGTGTACCAAAGTACCGTGCCTTTTTCGCTCGGATTGATGTGCAGTATATTGGTCGGCAAAATTCCTTTTGGCTTTAAAAAGGCTTTGTCCTTTTCTTTGTCAGTGTGTAACGCCTTTGCCAATACTTTGGCTTCATTTACGGTCAATGGATGGGCATTGACAGGAGTTCCGTTTTTGTCCATATCAAAATGCTCTACATACATATCGGTATTCGTTCCTTTGGTTTGGTAAAAAACCAATGCAGATTTTGGGTGGTAAAGCGTTCCGAAATTCTCGGTTATGTCGTTTATAGTGTTCATTTTCTTGTCGTTTTATAATCAAACAAAAGTGTACAGAGTTCATCCAATAGGGCAAACAGGCGGTTCTCAAAATCAAGGTTGGTTTTTGTTATGTTGCTTCCGTCAAAGCGTTTGAAAATGGTAGGTTCTTCCATTGCTCCATACTCGTTAAACTCATTGTTAATACTGTCGGCAAGCCTCTCATACAGCCAACCTGTGGTATCTGCTATAAAGGAGATGTACTTTTCCATTCCAACGGTTTCGGACTCGTTTTCATCATTATAGGGGTCTTCTTCGGGTCTTGGAGCGTTTCGGAAAATGCTCTCGTGTGGATATTTCGTATAGAGGACAAAGGCATTGTAAGCCACTTTTTGACACTCTTGGTCGAATGTATCACGGCTTTTAAAATGGTTTAAACGCTGTTCAAAAACTTGTAAATTGATACGGTTGAAAAGCTTCTGTTCTATTCGTTCGCCTATCCATTCGGCTTTTACAATCTCAGCAATACAGCTGTCCGTTTCCTCGGTATAATCATCCTGTTCCACCCAATCGTTCATCATTTCGTACATCCAATACAGATAGCTGTTTTCCTGTCTGTAATAGGGTATGTCAACAATATGGTACAGATAACTGCAAACCGAAACAAGCAATTGAGCCGTTTTTTTGCGCTTTGGGTCATTGAGCATTTGAAAGAGTGGAACAATTGGAATATAGTAAAGGGTTGTACCTGTGCCGTATCGTTCCTCGCTTGTAAAAAATGTTTTCTTGCTATCCTGTACCAAACGTAAATTATACCAATTTACATTGATTTTTTTTAACTTGTTTTCAGCATCCCACATAGCCAAAGCCATATTGTAAGGATAACAATAATTTTTCGTTTGTAACGGTTCAATGTCATAATGTTCTGCAAGTTGGGAAAGGGACTTGTAAAAATCCCTCTCCATTTTTGCTGTTTTCTTACAAGCCTGTACGGATTGCACTGTTTTCAGTTTAGGCAGAAACGCACACTTTAGAAAACCATTGGTAGCATTGCGATTGGTACGGATTTCTGTTTGTCTTTCTGTACTTCGTTTGAGTCTTTGGCTCTCTGCATCCAATGGGCGAACTCGCCTAATTGTCGGTGCAGTTGCCGTTGTGTTTTTTGTTCGGGTATGCTGATAGTTCCCGATAGGATATTGGGTTGCATAGTTCATCGTTTTTGATTTTTGGTTTAACCTTTTGTTCCCATTACACTTTCCAATTTGTATTCTATCCTATCATCACGGATAATAGGGGCAGATACTTTTGCCGTGGTTAGTATGGGATAAGTATTTGCGTAAAAATTCAATACCGCTTCCACACTCCAACGTGGTTCGGGGTCGGTCAGTCTGATGTCCTGTCCTTTATCTTTAAGTATAAATACTCGTTCTAACTGTGTTGCTAATAACATAATTCTTGGATTTTGCATTAAACATTAGGTAGCTCTGTCGCAAACAGACCTGTTGAAGAAAATTTATCTGATAGTTCCGATTTGCGTTTTCGTATCTCGTCAGCCTTTTCGGGGAATTCCGTCATTTCGGGTACTTTCATCCACGCATCACGGAATTTGCCTTCTTTTTCCAATTCATCCGCTTTTGCCATTCCCTCTTTAAATTTCTTACCTTTTGCTTCCTGTTCCTTTTTCTCTTTTTCGCCTTTTTCCTTTTCCATTGCCGATTGCTTTTTAGCTTCTTCCAACTGTTTCATAAAGGCTTCCATATTTACCATTAAACCTGAAGCGGTTTGTAAAGGAGCTGTTATCTGCTGAAAAAATCCCTCATCCAATTCTTCTGCCGTTCCCCTAAGATTAAGTGGTGGTATCAGTTGTTTTGCGCTATCTCCGCATTGTTCGTTTTGGAGCATAACCGATACAATAAGGTTGTTTTCTGCTCCCTTTGCTATGGTTAGGTGTAAATCTCCTTGTATGTCCATTTGTGCTATCTGATTGAAAAAATTAGTCGTTTCCATAATTTAGTTTGATTTTATAGTCTAACATTTGTTTAATTGTAGCTTCGTCATGTCCAATGGCACGTAAGCGTTCTTCATATTTTTCCATTCTCTCCCTGTAATCCTGCTCGGCTTCTTTTCCACGTAGTATCAATAGGTGTGTGTTCCAGCCTGTCATAGCTTCCCTAATTATAATATCAAGTTTAAATACGTATAATCTTTTTTCAGAGTGTTCCTCGTCAGACAGCTCAATCTCTGCATATTGGTTTAAAACGTTCCAATAATTCAGCGACCAATCTTGTTTGTCTCTGCGTTCTGCTTCTACAAATTGGTTAAAAAGGTAGTCTGCAAATTCGTTTTTGTCCTTATTTTCCTTTGTCATGATTGCGATTTTTATATAGGCGACCACCTGTGCAGGCAGTCGCCTGTAATTATTAATTGAGATTTAAGATTTCCGCACCGTCTATTGAAAAGGCAGTACATAGTTCAAATGCTTTTTGTGATTTCATTTGTGCTGTTCCACCCATAACAATAGATTGCAGTTTGGCTTCATCATCCTTGTAACTGCGCACATTTTGGTAGTAGCCTGTCACAGCATTATACGCCCCGAACAATGTGCCTTTGGTGGTGTCCATTTGTTGAGTGTCGCTTGTCATAGCGTAGGCAAAGGCATCTTGCACCACATTTTTGAACACGGTGGAAACTTCATCATCCGCACCCTTTTTAAGTAAATCCAATGTTTCCTTGTTTGGACAAAGTGCTAATTGGATTAGTTTTTTTACTTCTCGGTCAGTTACCATTACTTTAGCCCATTCATTAAATATTCCCTCTAACTGTGTGCTTAAGGTATCCGCCAAGCCCATAAGTTTGTGGGCATTTTCCAAATGCTGTTTTGCTCCCGAAGTATGTTTGATGCGTACCACGTTGCTCATATTACGAAGCGAGGCGTTAAGGGTATTTTGGCAAACAATGCGGATAGGAGTGAAGGCTGCTGTAATGCTTCCACTGCCATCGTGCGAAGTGGTTAGGAAAATGTACTTTTCCGTAACATCATCGCCATTGCCCACTCGGATATAATCGGGTAGTTTAGCTGTGATAAATATGCGTTCGCCCTGTCCCAATGCCCCCGCAGTCTCGTACAGTATTCCCTCGCCACCACCTACAATAGCATCAAAGAAATTGAATGCTTCACGGTTTTGTACGATGTGGTAATCTTTGCCCACCACACCCAATACGGCATTGTTATCGGTACGGATATTGGCAAAGTAGTTGGGAACGTGCAGTTCGTTAATGCCTATTTCGATACCATTTGCGGTTTCAATGATTCCTGAGCCGTTGGTATATAAAGGTGTTTTAATGACTTCATAGTCTAACCCTGCATGTTTTATGGCTTCCGCACTTGTTGGATAGTCCTCTACAATTTGACCTAAACTGTGCCACGCTTTTTGCTGAACGCTGAAAAATGAATAACGCCCTGTACTCTTGTTGAAATTGATATTATGTGCCATGATAAAATGATTTAAAAAGGTTAAAAATTGTTTGAAAACCTGCAGTTAAAATGGGAGGTCGTTCTCTGTTTTGTTATTATTGATTCCCGTGGCAGTTTGTGCCGTTTCGGATTTTTTACCGCCTGCGTGCAATTTGATTTGCGAGGTATTGAAATTCAGCCCTGCGTGTGCTTCTCCGTCATTGCCTGTCCACGCTCTTGCGCTTACCCTGCCTGTGAGTTCTACAAGAGTACCCTTAGTGAGTATGGTCACTACCTTTGCGCTAAGCCAGTAGGCACAATCAAAGAAGGTTGTCTGCTCTATACGTTCGCCCGCTTTATTTCGGTAACTGTCGTTGGTCGCCACTGAAAAGTTTACTACCTGTTTGCTGTTTGACAATGTGCGTACCTGCGCATCTTTTGTCACTCTTCCGATAATGTTCATGATTTCTGCTTTTTTAGTGAATTGATTTTTTTTTGAAATTTATTTATTCGGCAATGAGAGGAGGTGCTGTTTTGTTTCATCAAATCCATTTTTAATATTTTATTTCTCATTGCTGACATTTTTTTTATTCGTTTAAAGAGCCGGAGTATGCTATGTTTTGTTTCATGAGCATAAAAAGGTGAGTGTTTAGCAATAGCAAGGCTTTGATAAAAAATACAACCCGCATGGGTGGAGATTTTTTATCAAATCTGAAGGACTAGGCCTTGCTATTGCGTTAAGAACACGGAGATACCTTTGCTCCTGAAATAAGACAAAAGCATACTGGTCTTAATATTCAAAAATTAAGGGGAAGCAAAGAAGAGATAGGGATATGGTTCTAACAGGTATGAAAAATTTAATCAATATGGGAAAATATCTTAAATCGATGTTTATTTTTTTTTAAATAGAACTGCTGTTTGTGTGTTATTGATTATACAACAGATGTGGGTATACTGTAAATAACTATACCACTAATCATCAAATTCCAAATTGCTGTGACCATTTAATTCGTATCCATTTTTTACATCAATTCAATTGCAATGTTTTGATTTTATGTATGATAAATGCATATTTAAAAATGAATTGGTTACTAATTTGTACTGGTCAAGTAAAACTGGAATGAGGTTGTGAGTCTGACTGTTTTTCCACTAAATGAGGCTCATTATTCGGATTTGTCACCAGCACAATAGAGAACAGACGAAGAAATTCATCTCAAAGACGCACCATCTCCTATTAATCAAATTACTAAAATCTGTTACGGTAGAAGTTATGATTTGTACATACACGAAAAATCGCTAACGCATGTGACGATCAATCTTTCTGCTTCCGAACCTGAAGCTTGCTATGGTGACCGGCTACGATCCCGTATGAGGCAAATGTTTAATTTAATATCATTCGATGCAGATTCACAAGATAAAAGAAAAGGTTAAACACGCTAAGGTTGATACCAAAATTTGCCTCTAGTTTCCAATAAAGAAAATACTACTTTTAAACATATAATTATGCATATAAAATATTATTTGGGTAGATTTGCGATTAATAGTTGGGTATACCAATGAGTTTTGTTTAATTCTTAACCAATCTTTAGAATAAATATTTCTAGTAAAAAAATGAAAAACAGCTATTAAAAAAAAAACAATATAAAAATAAAATGACAAGCACAGCACAAAGAGCAGAATTACTAGGTAAAATTTGGAAAATAGCCAACGAGGTTCGTGGGGCTGTAGATGGATGGGATTTCAAACAATTTGTATTAGGAACACTTTTCTATCGCTACATTAGTGAGAACTTTACGAATTATATAGAGGCTGGTGATGATAGCATTGATTATGCTAATTTATCAGATGATGTAATTACACCAGAAATAAAAGATGATGCAATTAAAACAAAAGGATATTTTATCTATCCTAGTCAACTTTATGTAAATATTGCCAAAACGGCTAATACCAATCCAAACCTGAACACCGATTTAAAAAACATTTTTACAGCAATTGAAAGTTCTGCCAATGGGTATCCATCGGAAGAAGCTATAAAAGGTTTATTTGCTGATTTTGACACTACAAGTTCACGATTAGGGAATACAGTTGAAAATAAAAATAGCCGTTTAGCATCGGTTTTAAAAGGAGTTGAAGAACTAAATTTTGGTAATTTTGAAGACAATAAAATTGACCTTTTTGGGGATGCCTATGAAATTCTGATATCCAATTATGCCGCCAATGCTGGAAAATCGGGTGGTGAGTTTTTTACACCTGTGCACGTGTCAAAGCTAATTGCACAACTAGCAATGCACAAACAAGAAAAAGTGAATAAAATTTATGATCCTGCAGCAGGTTCTGGATCTTTACTGCTCCAAGCAAAAAAACACTTTGATGACCATATCATTGAAGAAGGTTTCTTTGGACAAGAAATAAATCATACTACTTATAACTTGGCTCGTATGAACATGTTTTTACACAACGTCAACTACGACAAGTTTAATATAGCTTTAGGTGATACGCTTCATCATCCTCACTATATTGATGACAAACCTTTTGATGCTATTGTATCCAATCCTCCTTATTCGATAAAATGGATTGGAGATGATGACCCAACACTCATAAATGATGACCGTTTTGCACCTGCTGGTGTACTAGCTCCTAAATCAAAAGCAGATTTTGCATTTGTACTGCATGCACTAAGTTATCTTTCCAGTAAAGGAAGAGCAGCTATAGTTTGTTTTCCTGGTATTTTTTACCGTGGTGGTGCGGAACAAAAAATTAGAAAGTATTTAGTGGATAATAATTTTGTAGAAACCATCATCTCTGTAGCGCCTAATTTGTTTTATGGAACTTCTATAGCGGTAACAATTCTGGTGCTTTCAAAACATAAGACTGATACTACCACACAGTTTATTGACGCAAGTGGTGAAGGTTTCTTCAAGAAGGTAACCAATAACAATATGATGACCGATAAACATATTGATAAAATAATGGGGTTATTTGATAGTAAAGTTGATGTAGTAAATGTTGCAAAATCTATCGACAATACTAAAATTGCTGAAAACGATTACAATTTATCTGTTAGTTCCTATGTAGAACCCAAAAACAACCGCGAGCAAACTAACATAGTTGAATTGAACGCAGAAGTTACCAAAACAGTAATAAAAATAAATAAACTACGTGCAGATATTGATGCCATTATAAACGAGATTGAAGCATGAATTATTTAGAAAAATTATTAGAAGGTGTTACCGTAGAATGGAAACCTCTGGGGGATGTATCTAAAATCCAAAGAGGCGCTTCGCCACGTCCTATATCAAAGTTTATTACTGATAATCAAAATGGTGTTCCTTGGATAAAAATAGGCGACACTGTCCCAAATTCAAAATATGTTAGTCAAACTAAACAAAAAATAACAAACGAAGGAGCCGAAAAATCAAGAATATTAAAAAAGGGCGATTTAATTATGTCTAATTCGATGAGTTTTGGACGGCCTTATATACTTAATATTGATGGAGCGATTCATGATGGCTGGGCATCAATTAGTAATTTTGAAGATAAACTGAATACTGATTACATATTTCATTACCTTTCATCTGATATTGTTCAAAACTATTGGTTAACAAAGATAAATAGTAGTTCTGTAAGTAACTTAAATGCAGATATTATTAAAGCTTTACTGATCCCCATTCCATGCCCAAATAATCCAAAAAAATCACTCGAAATTCAACAAAAAATAGTTGCAATTCTTGATTCTTTTACGGAGCTTACAGCGGAGCTTACAGCGGAGCTTACAGCGGAGCTTACAGCACGTAAAATGCAATATAGTTATTATAGAGAGAAGTTGTACTCCTTAGATAAAAATAAAGTACAATATTTACCAATGGATGATGAAAGTATTGGAGTGTTTCAAAGAGGTAAACGCTTTGTAAAAACTGATTTGATTTCCGAAGGAGTTCCTGTTATTCATTATGGTGAAATGTATACACATTACGGAACTTGGGCAGATAAAACAAAATCCTTTTTGAGTGAAGAACTAGTTAAAAATAAAAATCTACGGGTTGCCAATAAAGGTGATGTTGTCATAGTAGCTGCAGGTGAAACTATCGAAGATATCGGAATGGGAACGGCTTGGTTAGGTGACGAAGGTGTAGTTGTTCATGATGCATGTTTTTCATATAAAACAACATTAAACCCAAAGTTTGTGGCTTATTTTACACGCACCAAACAATTCCATGATCAAATTAAAAAACACATTTCTTCTGGTAAAATTTCTGCTATCAATGCAAATGGTTTAGGTAAAGCAATAATTCCAGTTCCTTCCAAGGAAGAACAAGAACGTATAGTAACTATTTTAGACAAGTTTGACATTTTAACTAATTCTATCTCCGAAGGTTTGCCAAAAGAAATAAAGTTAAGAAAAAAACAATATGAGTATTATAGAGATTTGTTACTAGCATTTCCTAAGGATAATTTAAAAGTATAATATGGCACAATCTTTAACCGAAGTAGCAGAATCACTACGTAATGATAAAAAAGTGCAATTAATTTATGCATTTAATGGTACTGGAAAAACACGTTTGTCTCGTGCGTTTAGACTTTTTGTTGATCCTAAAGATGCTGAAACAGTTGAGGATTCAGAAGATACAGGAATTAAAGTCCTTTATTATAATGCTTTCACTGAAGACTTATTTTATTGGGATAATGATTTAGATGCTGACACTAATAGGAAGCTAATCATACGACCTAACAATTTTACAGGGTTTGCTTTAAAATTTTTAAAAGACCAAGGATTAGATAATAATATTGTCACCAATTTTCAGTATTATACAAACGATTCAATTACACCACTTTTTAATGAGGAGTATATAACTCAAGATGATAATGAGAATGATATTGTTGTAAAAGCATATTCAGAGGTAACATTTTCAATATCAAGTGGAGATGACCAGGGTTTACCAAATATTAAAATTTCTAAAGCAGAAGAAAGTAATTTTATTTGGTGTGTGTTTTATAGTTTATTAGAAGAGGCAATTGAGACACTAAACGAGACCGATAAAACTAATCGTTCCACAAATAAATTTAATCATTTAGAATATGTATTCATAGACGATCCTGTAAGTTCACTAGACGATAATCATCTAATTGAGTTAGCTGTTAATATTTCAAGATTAATAAAAAATAGTAGATCAAATCTTAAATTTATAATAACAACGCATAACCCGTTGTTTTATAATGTCATTTCAAATGAACTTAATAATAATATACCAAATCCTTTGTATATTAGAGGTGAACAAAATACTGGTTTAGAAAAATGGATTTATCACTCAGACAAATCTATAAAGTATCGTTTTATTAAATTTGAGGATGGTAATTTTAGCCTTGAACCACTTGGCAGAAAAACACCTTTTTCATATCATTTACAGCTTTTTAGAGAGATTCAAAAAGCTAAAAACAATCCTATCCTAATAAAAAAGTATCATTTTAATTTTATTAGGCATATTTTGGAGAAAACTGCTACTTTTTTGGGGTATTCTAATTGGGAAAAATTATTACCAATTGCAAATGGAGAACCAGACCCTTTTGCAAATCGTATTTTGAACCTTTCAAGTCACTCTGCTCATGCAGGAGATGAAATTGGAGAAGTTCAAGAAAACGATAGAGATAAGCTAATTGAATTGGTAAATTATTTAGAGAGAAATTATAAATTCTCAGAACTAGTAGAACAAAATGAAACAGTATAAAACCATAGTAGAATCTAACAATTTTATTGTTTTAGATAAATACACCAAGTATTCAGAGTTGAATGAGCCTCCTACGGTTTATCAAACGGAAGCTGCTCTTGAGAAAGAATTTATCCAAGATTTAATCAATCAAGGTTATGAGAATCCGAACCTAAATACTATCGAGGCCATGATGGCTAATGTACGAGTACAATTACAAGCGCTGAACAATATGGAATTTTCAGACAGTGAATGGGCTCGTTTTGTGGAGGAATATTTAGATAAACCAAGTGATAACCTTGTTGAAAAAACAAGAAAAATTCACGAAAATTACATTTACGATTTTGTTTTTGATGATGGGCATATCCAAAACATTTACTTAGTAGATAAAAATAACATTGCGCGTAATAAAGTACAGGTAATTAAACAATTTGAACAAAAAGGAACGCATGCAAATCGTTATGATGTTACAATTTTAGTCAATGGCTTGCCTTTGGTACAAGTAGAACTAAAAAAGCGTGGTGTAGCTATTCGTGAAGCATTTAACCAAGTGCATCGCTATACAAAAGAGAGCCTTAACAGTACTAATTCTCTTTTCAAATACTTGCAGATTTTTGTTATCTCCAACGGAACGGACAGTCGATATTTTGCAAACACAGTAGAGCGCAATAAAAACAGTTTTGACTTTACCATGAACTGGGCAAAAGCCGATAATACATTGATTAAAGATCTTAAAGATTTTACAACCACCTTTTTTCAAAAACACACGTTGTTAAACGTATTGCTCACCTATTCGGTTTTTGACACGAGTGATACGTTGCTTATCATGAGACCCTATCAAATTGCTGCAACAGAAAGGATGTTATGGAAAATTTCAAGTTCATTTCAAGCTAAAATTTGGTCAAAAACAGAAAGTGGTGGTTATATTTGGCACACCACAGGTTCGGGTAAAACATTGACAAGTTTTAAAGCAGCTCGCTTAGCTACAGAATTGGATTTTGTTGATAAAGTTTTCTTTGTGGTAGACCGTAAAGATTTGGACTTTCAAACCATGAAAGAGTACCAATGCTTTTCTCCAGATAGTGTAAACGGTTCTGATAGCACTGCAGGGTTAAAAAGGAATATTGAAAAAGAGGATAATAAGATTATTGTCACAACTATTCAAAAGCTAAACAACCTAATGAAAACGGAGAGTGATTTAGCCATTTATCAAAAACAAGTAGTTTTTATTTTTGATGAAGCACATCGCTCTCAGTTTGGAGAAGCACAAAAGAACCTAAATAAAAAGTTCAAAAAATTCTATCAATTTGGTTTTACTGGAACTCCAATCTTTCCTGTAAATGCTTTAGGTGCAGAAACAACAGCCAGTGTTTTTGGTCGTGAATTACACTCTTATGTAATTACCGATGCAATCAGAGATGAAAAAGTACTAAAATTCAAAGTAGATTACAATGATGTTCGTCCTCATTTTAAGAGCATAGAAGCAGAACAAGATGAGAAAAAATTAAGTGCAGCTGAAAACAAAAAGGCATTTTTGCATCCCGGTCGTATCAAAGAAATTGCGCAATACATTCTAAAGAATTACAGATTAAAGACGCATAGGAATCAAGGAGGCTACAAAGGTTTTAACGCCATGTTTGCTGTGAGTAGTGTTGATGCAGCTAAATGTTACTACGAAGAATTAAACCGTCTTCAAAAAGACAGTGAAAAGCCTTTAAATATTGCAACGATATTTTCCTATGCCGCCAATGAAGAGCAGAGTGCCATAGGTGAAATAGTAGATGAAAACTTTGAACCATCGGCAATGGATAGCAGTGCCAAAGAATTTTTAACGGCAGCAATAAGCGACTACAACGCAATGTTCAAAACTAGTTTCGGAGTCGAAAGTAAAGAGTTTCAAAACTATTATCGTGACCTTGCAAAACGTGTAAAGAATAAAGAAATTGACCTTATCATTGTAGTGGGTATGTTCCTTACTGGTTTTGATGCACCAACATTGAATACCTTATTTGTCGATAAGAACCTGCGTTATCATGGTTTAATGCAAGCTTTTTCTCGTACCAACCGTATTTATGATGCCACAAAAACATTTGGAAACATTATTACTTTCAGAGATTTAGAAACCGCTACTGTTGATGCCATAACGTTATTTGGAGACAAAAACACTAAAAATGTAGTCCTCGAAAAGAGTTATAAAGAATATTTAGAAGGCTTTACGGATATTGCAACGGGACAAGCACGAAGAGGTTTCAAGGATGTTGTAAAAGACTTAAATGAAAAGTTCCCGAACCCCGATGAAATAGTAAAGGAAAAAGACAAAAAAGAGTTCTCAAAATTATTCGGAGAGTACTTACGAGTGGAAAACATCCTACAGAATTACGATGAGTTCACAAATCTCAAAGCACTTCAAACAATAGATGTAAATGATGCACAAGCTATCCAGGAATTTAAAGAAGCTTACTTTGTAACAGACGAAGATATAGCAATAATGCAAGAGATAAACTTGCTGCCAGAACGAACAATTCAAGATTATCGCTCTACTTATAATGATATACGTGATTGGTTAAGACGAGAAAAAAACGGCAAAGAATTAGAAGATTCAACAATCGATTGGGACGATGTAGTCTTTGAAATAGACTTACTAAAATCACAAGAAATTAACCTTGATTATATTCTTGAATTGATTTTTAATCATAATAAAAAGAATAAAGATAAAGCCACCTTGATAGAAGAAATCCGAAGAGTAATTCGCGCAAGTATAGGTAACAGAGCAAAAGAAAGTTTAGTAGTAGATTTTATAAATGAAACAGACCTTGAAACTATTCAAGATAAAGCTAACGTAATAGATTCATTTTTCAAATATGCTCAGGACAAACAAAAAAAGGAGGCTTCAGAATTAATTACAGATGAAAACTTAAATGAGGAAGAAGCAAAACGATATATTACAGCATCTTTAAAGCGTGAATTTGCCAATGAAAACGGAACTGAACTCAATGCAATTTTACCTAAAATGAGTCCTTTAAATCCTCAGTATTTGACGAAAAAACAAAGTGTATTCCAGAAAATTAGCTTCTTTGTCGACAAATTTAAAGGAGTTGGAGGGCAATTGTAAATGGAATTACAAATAATAATTACAAACTAATGATTACTATAATAGGAATATGGAATGCAAGTGGCAAAGGGAAATCATCCTCCATTTTAAGTTTAGCCAACTTTTTAATGAGTACTTATCCAAGTCATCGTGTCGTTCACTGCAATAAAAACCCATCGGCTCTAACTATTGATTTTAGACTAATTCTTGAAATAAAGGATAAAATTTATGCTTTAGAAAGTATGGGTGACCCTAATTCGGGGTTAGAGCGTCGTTTAGATGACATTTTGGTTACATATAAACCAGATGTACTCGTTTGTGCAACCCGTACTAGAGGGAATACGGTCCTTGCAGTGCAAAACATTAAGGCCAAATATTCATCAGATTTAATATGGTCATCGACCTATCAAACTTCCCATAGTCATACTCTTGTAAATGATGCTAAAGCAGAACATTTACATGACTTAA
This sequence comes from Flavobacterium sp. P3_A6, assembly GCF_056403035.1. NCBI lineage: Bacteria > Pseudomonadati > Bacteroidota > Flavobacteriia > Flavobacteriales > Flavobacteriaceae > Flavobacterium > Flavobacterium sp. P3_A6. Next base: position 158,963 of record NZ_JBFUGG010000004.1, read on the forward strand.
TGCGTAAATTAAGCTTAATATAATTACCGTCAATGTACCTATACAAAAACCAAAATAACCAAGTAAACAGCTTAAAAGAAAAACCATTTAAGCTTGAAAAAGAAATACAAAACTTGTTTGAAGCTAATTTGACTGCACTAACTAATTTGCAATTTATTAAGTCGGAGTTTACTATCAAAAACAACCGAATTGATACTCTAGCATTTGACGAAGAAAGCAATGCTTTTGTAATTATCGAGTACAAGCGCAGCCAAAATTATAGTGTTATTGACCAAGGCGTTTCCTACCTCAACTTAATGCTCGAATACAAAGCTGATTTTATTGTGGAATACAACGAATCTCAAAAAGGAAACCTAAAGCGTACGGATGTCGATTGGTCACAAAGCCGAATCATATTCGTGTCCCCTTCTTTCACCGATTTCCAAAAACAATCTTCAAATTTCAAAGATTTATCCATTGAATTATGGGAAATCAAGCAGTTTGAAAATGATGTGCTTGTAATTAACCCAATCAAAAAATCAAAATCGGCCCCTAGTATAAAACAGGTACAAAACAATGATAATTCCGAAATCAGCAAAGTAACTCAAGAAATCAAAATCTATACTGAGGAAGATCATATCACTGGTAAAAGCGATGATATAATTGAATTGTATGAAACCTTCAAAAATGCAATTCTGCAATTATCACCAGATATTGAAGTTGTTCCTAAAAAAATGTATGTCGCTTTCAAATTAAAGAACAATATTGTAGATATACGCATTCAACAAAAGAACCTCATCTTTTGGATTAACATGAAAAAAGGAACGCTTGATGATTCCAAAAATTTAACTATTGATGCTTCCTCAAAGGGTCATTATGGTAATGGTGATTATGAATTATCTATTTCTGACACCCAAAATTTAGAGTACATCATGAGTTTAATCAAACAGGCTTTATAATGGCATTAGTAGCAATCATTTTTTTAGCAATCATCTTAGTGTCAATCATTTTAGGAAGGAGTCTGTTTTTTAAAACATATAGTAAACTATTAATTGCAGCACTTATTCTTTTATTGTCCTTTTTAGTTCTGCTCTTTTTCACTACAATACATTCAATTGATGTTTTGGATAACGCAAAAGATTATAGCAAAATTGGTCCATACGGTGATTATATAGGGGGAATTCTTAATCCACTTATAGCGGTTTTTGCGGTTTTTGCTGCGGGCTTTGCATTTTATGCCCAATATGAAGCCAATAAACAAGTTCAAGATCAATTTAAAATCCAACAGTTTGAAAGTCAATTTTATGAGATGTTACGACTACATAGAGACAATTTAAACGAAATGCAAATTGAAGGATATGAATTTACTACCTATCCAGCTGGTAAAGACAAGAGTGCTAAACTTGATTCAAAAGAAAAAAAAATTACTTCAGGAAAAAAAGTGTTTGTTACAATGCTGAAAGAATTCGAAGCTATTCATTTAATAGGAACAAAAGTTTTTATGTTTCGTTTCAATCTTTTATCACCACCACAAAAAGAACAAGTCAATACTTTATTGAAAAAATTTATTTTTGATCACTCTTATTTTGTTTTTTTTAATGGTATTAGTTTTTACAAAAAAAGCATTAATAGTTATAAACAAAATGATGCTACAGGATTTTTGGATTTGGTTTTAGATGATTTTGTTGAAGAATTAGAATCAAAAAGAAAATCTCACCTAGAGTCGGGAATCAAAGAACACCATTTATACTATACAACAGGGAGTGTTTTAACTGAAGGGCTTTTAACAAAAAGTCTTTGGTTAAGTTTTAATTACAAACCGTTTTCAGGACACCTGTCAATTTTAGGCCATTATTATAGACATTTGTTTCAAACGGTTAAATATGTGGTTAAACAAAATGAAAACCTTATTTCGTACGAACAAAAACGTGATTATCTAAGGGTTTTACGTTCTGTGTTATCTAGCCATGAACAAATACTTTTATATTATAATTGGTTAGCTGACTTTGGTTCGCAATGGGAAGAAAAAAATGTCCAAAATAGAAAAAGTAAAATCGGAAATTTCTTTTTTACCGATTATCGAATGATTCACAATATACCATCGCAAATGCTGTTGGATGATTTTAAATTAGATGATATATTTAATGAAGATTTTCAAAGTTTTAGGTATGAGGCGAATAGAAAAGACGAAGATTTATTATTTCAATTAATTGAGATTAAAAGTAAAGCATAAGAAAAACAGGCTTTTTACAGCCTGTTTTTCTTTGCCAAAAGAATCACTTTTTCTTTTTTTTACTGTTGTAGAAGTATTTCTTCTTCATTTTTTCATCCTTTTCTCTACCTTCTTTGATTTCTTCATCAGTCCATATTCTGGCAAAAACAATTTTATTTTTCCTGATCCAGTAATGAGACTTGCAATCAAAATTCCAGTTGCCAATAGAAGGACTTAGTGAAACACTTTTTCCATCAAAAGTAAGTTGCCAGTCAGTGGGAGAAAGCGGCGTCACTACCTGATTCCCACAACCGCAAACACACTTGTGTATCGCCGAACAATACTCTACAGAGATATAAAGGACACCATCCTCTAAAACATCTGGTACATATTCAATAAATTTATGTTGTATAATCATCATTTAATAATTGACCAGTATTTACTGTGTAGGTTGTGTGATGCTCTTCTTTTAAATCCTTATAAAAACCATTGTGCTTTTTCCACTTCAAAACAGCCATTAAAGCATTCATCGCATTAAGATCGGCAATTTGAATATTGGTGGAATATTCGTCATCATCTGTATCTATGGAGCCAATCCTATCGCTTATATGGTCATTTTTTAAAGGAGTGCCAAGTGTTGCTCTTAAAATGGCAGCAAGGCTATCCCCGACAATTTCAACGCCAAGACCAACATCAATAAATGGAATCTGAAATTTTTTAAGATGCGAAATAATCATACCTCTTGAACTGTTGCTGTCAATACAAATAAACACAAATGATAATCCTTTAAGTAGTTCAATGTTTTGTTCGGTAATCTTTTCTGCGTATGGGACAATCCCTCTCCGCATATTAGAATAAATAGAAGCAAAATAATCTACTTTCATTCGTTGCTCATTCATTTTTTCAATAGTTGGTGCGCCAGGTGCTCTAAAAGCATTGTGTAGCAAAAATTCATCATTGTCAAACAGGAGTATTTCATCTACATGAGTTTTGGCTACTTGATCTAAAATATAAGATCCGGTACCCCCCAATCCAATAATCCCTATCCGTTGGCCTTTAAATTTTTCATTTATAAAATTAATATTCGCCCTGCTAGAATTCATATCTAAATATCGAAACACCGATTCTTCTTCACTGCATTCAATGACTCTAAACGTTGTTGCGGTAACTTTTGGATCAATCGATTTTGCAGGAGCAATTATCAATTCAACATACCGTGTTACTTTGTCATAATAATTATCATAACCGTTTGGCGGTTTGTTTGAAAAGGAGTGATTCAAAATAATGTCATTAAACAATTGTTGATTAACAACAACGTGTTGAATAGCAGTTATAATACTACCATCGTTGTTACATGGATGTTCCCCCATAAAATTGATAACATGATTATCCGGTTTCAAGGTAACATCATTACTCATCAGAAGAGTAGAAATAAGCTTGCCTATTTTTACCTCTCGGTTACTATTAACATAAGGTATGTGGTGGACAATTAAATGTCCACCTCTTACCTCAATTTCATAACCTTCATCTCGCAGACGTTTTAAGTCTTTACTACGATTTATCAGTTTGTTTGACATTGAATATCATTTTATTTTTAACAAATACTGATTGCCCTTTTACCATTGTTCCTTCTGGATTTTGGTGCGGTCCTCTATCGTAAGTAACCGTATAACCTTTTCCGGGATTTGAATCATAATTGCCATATGCTAATGCAATAACTTGCTCAAAACTAATGGTCTTTTCAGTCCAAGGTTTTGGCTTCAGGTTAACAATAAGTTCTATTGAAAAAGGTTTTTCTTTTGAATAAAATTTCTCTTTACCTGGTCTGGCCAAGTCAACAACTTCATCGTCTTCAATTAAATCATCTTCGTATGGTTCTTTATTATCCAAAAATATTTGGGAATCTTCGGAGATGTTTCCTTGGTTTCTAATCTGAGAGCCCTTAATATACTGCTTATCCGTTTCAAAGTTTTTCCCGTCGATGGAGTACTTTAATTTTTGTTTGATATAGAATTGCTCAATACCCGATCTTGCTAAGTCAACAACTTCATCATTCAAAATAGCATCATCCTTCCAAGGCTCTACTATATCTAAGTATAATTCACTATCAAGAGGCAGACCTCTTAATTCCTTCAATTGTTGCCCAGTAATATACTGCTCAAACCATTCAAACTTTTTGCCTTCAATAATCAATATTAAGAAAGGTCTTTCTTTTTGGTCATCTTGACCGTTTTCATTTGTGTTCATGATGAATACGTTTTAAATTTAAAATTATTTAACACTCCATATCCTTAAAAAACTCTCGGAGTAGTGTGTTTCAAGCGGTTTTTGTTGCTAAAAATTTGTTTTTACCAAAAAACGTATTAGATTTACACAACAAAACAAAGGGATACTCAGGTGATAAGCCTAAGTATTTGAAAGTCGTCGAAAAACTTATTCCCTAACAACCCAATCCGTACCGCCAAGTTCGATTGGGTTTTTTTTATTTATCGGCGCATTTTTAATTGTTAATATTGTAAAACATGACTAATAATACATTCGTTATTAAATTCTATATTTATACCCTTGGTACTACACGAGCAGCTGTTTTTATGTCAACTGCTTGCACTCCTAATGACTGAAGCATTTGTCTCATGTCATTGAAAACAGGTTTTTCATTATTAGGATCTGAAATTGTTAATATGGCTGTAAAGGGGACGCCTGCACGAGGCATTGCAACACCATCTCTGGTCAAATACTCCACATCCAAGCTCCACTCGGTTGTTGGGCCTACTCCACGTGGGAAGGTCTTTTCATATACCTTTACTGGACTCCACTTAAAGGAATGCTCAATTTGATCTTTTTCATATAGACTACCATTACCTTCTTCTGGTGTGTAAATAGCATTTAGTCGACCTAAATAATTTCCATTTTTTTGCATTTGACGTAATGCAGCATCAACATTTACCCTAACAAATTCCGATCCATATTTGTAATCGAACCCAGGAGTACTAACGACAGTAAGTTTAGCATGACCAAAACATTTACCATCTCGTACAAGACTTGAAGGCCACGAAAATTTAAAACTCATTTTGTGTCTATTTATAACTCGATTTGCGAAAACCAATGTGATAGCTGAAGGATTACCATTCAATATTCCGTCCGAAGAGCTAGGTATTCCAAAGCCGACCAAATGCTTAGTTACATTTCGCAAACTTTTATCATTTAAAGATTCTGGCAATTCAGCATGATGAATACCAAGGGCTATTAATGTTTCTCTTGAAACATTGCCTTCAATAGAATGATCAAGGCTTGCTAAAGTTTTTGCTACGTTTGGAGCAGCATAGCTAGTGCCACAGCCGTCAATTATTTTACCGCCAGCATCCAAAGAAAGCAAACCGTGACCTAATGTAGGGTGCTTTGTTCCTGCTCCACCTACGTGACCAAAATCAGGTTTGAGGCCGATTCTAAGGCCAGGCCCTCTACAGCTATAATTGCTCAACGCATAAGGAACTACTCCGCTCATATGGGGGGGATTGACCGCTGATACACTAATATTACGACAACTTTCAGCTGGCTTTTTAATGGCATCATTTCTTGATGAAGCAAGGATTTTTAATGCGTCAAAATTATCAGATGGCCACTCCTTTCTCATATCCATTGGATGCGTGTTGCCTGCAGAGATAACAAAAATAACATCGTTTTCCTCAGCTATTTTATCTAAAATTTGAGCAGGAATGCTATAACCTGCAGTAGATGCATGTTCTTCAATATTTAAACTAAAATTAAAAATTCTAACGCCAGTCCTTGCCTTAAGTTCTTGAACTGCCGTTTCTAATTCATTGAAAAACTCTAAGGGCTTTGAATAATATAATTCGTAACTGCCAGCGCGAGGCAAAATATCAAGATCAATAATTTTACAGCCATCAATCTCTTGGCAAATTGCTTTTCCATTGAGTGTTTGTCCGATTATTGCTATGCCAGCTATAAATGTTCCATGGTTTTCATCTTTATCGGATGAACTAATTAGTCCCCAACGATCTTCAATCCAATCTCCGTAGATATCTGAAACGCCTCCATCTACCACGCATATTTTTGGATATTGGTTTTCATCATTAGGAGACTGTACAGTAAAACTCATTCCTTTTTTTGTGGTTCCTATTGACTCACTTTGAGTAACAACAGGTGGTAATGTAACTTTCTTTACAAGTGGGTGTTTTCCTAAAAAATCAAGTAACTCACTATGTTTTTCTACGTCAAAATCAATAATTTTTCTTTCACCAGATTTGCTGCTGGATGATGACGATGGAAACAATTGTATAACTGGTAATGAGTTACTTTTTTCTAATTTAATTCCAAATACAGTTGAATTCTTAGTAATCCTAGAAACAAATAGACCATTACCAACATTTTCTAAGCCACCAAAAAAACTTTCAAATAAATCAAATTTATACCCACTCAACAAATCCCAATCCTGTCTTGCTGGTGGAGCTTCAAATAATTCAACCATATAGGAACCACCAGTTTGCGGGATTGAAAGCCATTCTATAGCTTCGTTTACAGAAAAGTTTCTCTTATCACTTTCGGTATATGGAGCAATCTTTTTAATAACTCCTATTTCGCTTCTAAGCCTTGATGGATTAGGTTTGTTTTTTCCTTTTATTTCTTTATATCGTGTTTCTGATTCTGCTTGTCCAACTTTATCGTTTATTTTGTCTATATTTTCCGGCGTCAGTTCAATGAACAATTCTCCTAAATCTCCCGCACCTACTACTGGAGCAATATCTCTTGTAAAGATTTGCGAAGTTGGGCGATGACTTTTGGCTAAAGCAGCTTGCTTTAAAGTAACCTTTGCATATGAAACCTTTGCAAAACTACTAACCAATTGCATGCTTCTAATTTCACTCAATTGATTTTGCAAATTGTCTCGATGTTTCACAAATTCAATATCATTTTCAGCAAAAAAGTCCTTAGAAGGGCCTCCGCCTTTGTTATCCAATGCTTCTATAAAATCATTGGTATTTAAAACTATTTGAATAGGACTGTTTGCCATAACTTATATTTTTATAAATCTTTGAATTTTGATAATTGTTTACTTAAAGAGGAGGGGGTTATTCCAAATAATGAAGCTATGTCTTTTTGTTTAAACAAATAAATTCTATCGCTTAATAGCATACTTATGAAATCTTCATCACTATGCAACATTATATTTCTTTTATTTATATTTACTCTTCCAGAGTTAAGTAACGCAAATTGCTTCATGACATTAACAATATTGCTTTTCTTTTCTAAAACAAATGCTCTCTTTAGCCACTTAGACAGTGTTTCAGCATCTGCGCCTGATGAACCTTCTAGACACCACGCTAGGAATCTGACTTCACTCTCATTAAATTCTAATGGATAAATGAATTTTTTAAGTAAATGAATCATTACCTCTGGGGATGGGTTTGGAATTTCAACTTGTATGTCAAATCTTCTCCAAATAGCAGGATCTAAAAGACTTTCATGATTAGTCACCCCAATAGTAAAACCTTTTTCATGTCGTGAGTCTAAACTTTGTAATAAAGTATTCACAACCCGTTTTACTTCACCGACCTCTTGCGGATCATTACGCAACTTCGCAATTGCATCAAACTCATCAAGCAACAGCACGCACTTATACCTATTAGCAAAGGTAAATAGATTACCTATGTTACGTGAAGTTGTCCCTAGGTAAGATGACATCAGCCCTTCCAATCTAGCTAAAACTACAGGTAAACCTATCTGTTTAGCGATCCATTTAGCTAAATGCGTTTTTCCAGTTCCTGGTGCACCGTAAATTAAACACGAGCTTGCAGGTGTAGCATCAATCTCTAAAAGTTGATCAAACTTCATCCATTCATTTACAATAGACTGAATTGCTAATTGAATATTTCCATCAAATAAAGGCACCTCATTTGGTAAATCCACTGGAAAAAAAATTTCTGCTAACGGAGTAGAAGTTTCTTTGTCAACCGGAATTGATGTTTTAGCCGTTAACTCTTCTCCATTGTTTACAACAAACGATTTTTGGATTTTACTTGGTGACATGTCAATATTAGATCGTGAAGAAGACAATAATCCTTCTAAAGATTTAGCCTCTTTGGTGTGTCCATCCTTTTCTAGGCTATCTTTTAGTCTCCCAACTTGATGTATGATAGCCTCGTTTGGGTTTGCAAGAGCAGACCTGCATAAAGCTTGAATTATACTAAAATATTTTATCATGTTTGAAGCTAGTTGTTAATATTATATGTGCAAATATAAGAACTTTATTTCTATTAAATAGGTTTTTATTTCCAAATAGTAGAAATTTATTTCCAAAAAAGAATAATCTGTTTCCGAAAAAAGATAATAAAATGTATTTATAGTTGATTTTTAATACATTAAAAAGTATAATTTTCTTTTTCCTTAAATAAAGGAGACTTTCTAAAAGAGATTTGTTTTCAAAAAAGCATATGGTTAAATTAAATATTGATGGATTTTTAAAGTTTACATAATATAAAGTCCAGTTAGGTTTTCAAAAGAAATTTTCAATTCGGTGAGGTCGGGAGATCTCGCAGCAATAATTTCCCCTTCTCGTTAACAACTATTTCACATCATTTAACATCAATTGATACTTGTCTTCCGTAATTTTGTAAATCATAAAAATACAATGATACAATGGAAGAAGATGAAGCCAAAATCATCAGTAAGCACAACTTAGATTGCTCAACATTAGAGAACTTAGCCAATGACATTGCAAATCGTCTAGATTGTAATATCGAATATGGCCAGTATCAAAATGAAAATGGTAAACATCATTATGTTGCTTTAGGGACTGTTGAGGTAAAAGAAAACGGCATAATGTCCACTTTATACGATTTACGAAATAAGGAAAATTCAAATTCCAATTTTGTCCTAGAACTCGGCGAAGAAGCTAAAGTAATCTATGGTGATTTTATAGAGTTTATGCCTGCTTGGGAGGAACAATACAATTATGCACTTAACATTTTTAATGATAATGGTTTTGTAAGTGACTCTGTTTATTCAAGAATTTTTGAAGAATTTCAAAAGTTGGGTGCTGACAAAGTGTATATTATAAAAGATACGTTTACACCGGAATTGGCCATTCCAGAAAACACTACAATGGAAGCCTACTTGAAACAAGTCCAAAAGGAAACTGCTTTTTTTGAAGTAGTCCTTTAAGAATATTTCACAGTCTAAATATAAATACCAACCTTTTCGTAAGTATTAGAGAATCATAAATAAAATCAGTATGGCAACTCCCTCTAATCTAAGCCGATTTCTAGAAGCTCAACAAAACACCTATCCTCAGGCATTGGCAGAAATCAAACTTGGTCAAAAGCAGTCGCATTGGATGTGGTATGTATTCCCTCAAATAGTAGGTTTAGGATTTACAGACTATAATATTTTTTATGCCATTAAAGACATACCAGAAGCAATATCTTTTTTAAAACATCCTATTTTGGGGCAACGTTTAATTGAAATTTCAAAAGAATTACTCAAAATTGAAAATAAAACAGCTCTTGAAATCATGGGTAAACCAGACACTAAAAAGTTGAAATCGTGTATGACTCTTTTTAGTGTACTTCCAAATACCGATTCCGTTTTTAAATCTGTTTTGAATAAATTTTACCAGGGAGAAATAGACGAAAAGACCATTTCAATTTTGAAATCAAAAATCTGAATTTGCAATTAAGTTTTTGTTATAGTTTTTTCCTTAATGTCTGAAATATCTCTTTTCAATTCTAATATAATTTCTCTTAAACTTTCAATATCAGTTAGTGATTCTTTCTTATCAGTTCGACCAATATTACATTGGAATTCCCATATTTCGAGAATTTCAGAATATTTAACTTCAAAATTCGGATAAAAGCGATTGTCAGATTCCAGAACCAAAGCATTTTTTTTATTTTTATTCAAACGCTTATAAACTACCCCTTGGTTTTTAGTAATCAGTATATAAGTTTTGCCGTCCTGTACTTCCCCTATCTTTTCAAGATAGCGACCAACAATAATAGAACCTTCCTCATGCGGTGGCATCGAATCGCCTTCAACTGGAAATCCTCTATGTTTTCCTAGTCCTAAGAAAGGTAAAGAAATTTGCTGCAGGTTTTCAATATATTCGGGATCCGAATAGCCGCTAAGATATCCTGCCTTTGCTTTTTCAGTAACAACCTCTATCCTGTTATTGCCTTTGTCATCAACTGTGATAGGTAGCAAAATTCGATTGTTTTCCAGTTTTATTAAATCTCCTAACGGGATCTTGCGCACATCTACGGAAAGCAGTAAATCAATACTCATCTTCAAATATCTCGATAATGCCAGCAATGTTTCTGGTGGGGGAAAGTTTTTGCCATCCTCATACTTGGCATATCTAGGTCGCGGAATGGCCACTGCATCTGCAACAGTTTGTTGCGACACATCGCTCTTGATTCGAAGGTATTTTATATTATCCGAAAATAATGACATAAGTTAATGTGCGTATTTGTCACAACAAATATATAAATAATTGTGTGTATTCATCCTAATTTTGCAGAATAAATTTACACTCCAAAATAAAAAGTTAATATGACACGCTCAATAGTACATATGGATATGAATACATTTTTCGTATCATGCGAAAGACTAATAAACTCACAATTGGAGGGTATTCCACTTATTATTGGTGGTGGTGACCGTGGGGTTGTAGCTTCATGTTCCTATGAAGCACGCCGTTTTGGTGTTCGTTCAGCAATGCCAATAAATATGGCTTTAAAACTTTGTCCGCAAGCCAAAGTAATGAAAGGTGATATGGAATTATACTCGAAATTCTCGCATACTATTACCGAAATTATTCAGGAAAAAGCCCCAGTTGTAGAGAAAGCAAGTATTGATGAGTTTTACTTAGATATTACCGGAATGGATAAATTTTATGGCAGTTACAAATGGACTGATGAACTCGCTAGAACCATTACAAAAGAAACAGGTTTACCCTTAACTTTTGCGTTATCCGTTAATAAAACAGTTTCAAAAATTGGTACAGGAGAAGGAAAACAAAAACAAAATCTAGAAATACCGGAACACTTGGTAAAAGCATTTTTAAATCCTTTATCTATTCAAAAAATCCCTATGGTGGGTGATGTAGCATTTAGGCTTTTATCAAGAATAGGCATTCGCACCATCCAAACTCTATCTGAAATGCCAGCGGATGCCCTACAGCAAATGATTGGCAAGAATGGTGTAGATATTTGGAAAAAAGCCAATGGTATAGATAACAATCCTGTAGAGCCATACACCGAAAGAAAATCAATTTCTACCGAACATACTTTTTCTCAAGACACGATTGATTTAATAAAATTAAAATCAATCTTAATGGGAATGGTCGAAAAACTCGCTTTTCAACTGCGTTCAGAAAAATGGCTAACTTCAACTATTGTAGTTAAAATTCGCTACTCCAATTTTGATACCGAAACCAAGCAATGCAAAATTGCCTATACCTCAGCAGATCATTTACTCACTAAAAATGTAATTGAACTTTTCGACAAATTGTACCAACGTCGTATGAGATTACGATTAATTGGAATTCGTTTTAGTGGACTTGTGAGAGGAACATACCAAATCGACATTTTTGAAGATACGCAAGAAATGTTAGCCCTCTATGAAGCTATGGATAAAATGAAAAGCCGATACGGCTTTGATGCTGTAATGCGTTGTGCAGGTGCATCATTTAAACCTAATAACAAAGACGAAATTTTAAAACGTATTCAAAAACCATATACAATTAAATAAACTTTCCCATGTACCTCAACTGTCATTCATTTCATTCTTTACGATATGGTACAATCCCACTTAATGATCTTATAGAGCAAGCCGTTACTTGTGGTGTAAAAGCAATGGCACTCACTGATATCAACACGGTAACTGGAATTTATGATTTTATAAAAGGATGTGAAATCGTTGGAATAAAACCGCTAGTAGGCATAGAATTCTATTCTGAAAATAAAATGCATTACATCGGTTTGGCTAAAAATGCTAACGGATTGGCAGAAATGAATCGATTTTTAACGGCTCATAATTTCAGCGGTGAACCATTACCTCAGCAAGCACCTGTATTTGACTCTGTTTTTATAATCTACACTGTAGAAAATGCACCAGTAACGCTACAGGAGTATGAATACATTGGTATTCGCCCCGAAGAATTACCCAAACTTTTTTCTTTGGAACTTAAAAGTAAAATAGCCAAAATGGTGGTATTGCAACCAGTAACTTTTAGAACCAAAAAAGAATTCAATCTTCATAAAATTTTAAGGGCAATTGATTCCAATATTATTCTTTCCAAACTAACAGAAACAGATTATTGTAAAACCACTGAAGTACTAAAACCTTTAGAGGAACTTTTGGCTGTTTATAATGAATATCCCGAAATTATTGCCAATACAGAACAAATAATTGATCAATGCAATTTTAAATTTGAATTCAATACACCTAGAAATAAAAAATACTATACCAACAATCGACAAAGCGATATTGCATTATTGACCTCCTTGGCCCAACAGGGCATGTTATGGCGTTATGGAAAAAAAAATACAGATGCAAAAGCAAGAGTTGCAAAAGAACTCAAGGTTATTGACCAATTAGAATTCAGCGGCTATTTTCTAATAACCTGGGATATTATTCGCTATAGCAATAGCCGTGGTTTCATGCACATTGGACGTGGAAGCGGTGCCAATAGTATCATTGCCTATTGCTTAGGAATTACTGATATATGTCCTCTGGAACTGGATCTGTATTTTGAACGGTTTCTAAATGAAAATCGAAAAAGCCCACCTGATTTTGATATTGATTGGAGTTGGAAAGAACGGGATGTTATACTGGAATACATCTTCAATCGCTATGGCAAAGAAAATGTGGCTTTTTGTGGTACAAATGTCGAATTCAAATACCGTTCTATATTCAGGGAAGTGGGTAAAGTATTCGGACTCCCAAAAGAAGAATTAGACATGTTGGCTAAAAATCCAATGAAACTTCATGATAAGAACAACATTGTAAAGTTTGTTCAAGAATATGGAATGATGCTGGAGAAATACCCCAATCAACGAAGTATGCATTCCTGCGGCATCATAATTTCCGAAGAGCCTATTACAAATTATACACCACTTGAAATGCCTCCTAAAGGATTTCCAATTGTACTTTTTGATATGCATGTCGCTGAAGATATTGGTTTTGAAAAATTCGATATTTTAAGCCAAAGAGGAATTGGCCATATTGACGATACAGTTAAGTTGATTGAAAAAAACAGAGGTATTCGAGTGAATATCCGTGATACGTCAATATCAAAAAATGAAGCACTAGCCAATAATTATTTATCTCAAGGCAAAACGATTGGATGTTTTTATATCGAAAGTCCGGCAATGCGTGGTTTATTAAGAAGACTCAAATGTGATAATTATAAAACATTAGTAGCAGCTTCTTCAATCATTCGACCAGGAGTAGCGAAATCCGGAATGATGAAGGAGTATATTTTTCGCCACAACAACCCATCTAAGTTTGAGTATTTCCACGATGTTTTCAAGCAACAATTGGGCGAAACCTATGGAATTATGGTGTACCAAGAAGATGTAATCAAAATTGCTTTACACTATGGTGGTTTACCAGCAGCCGACGGAGATATTTTAAGACGTGCCATGTCTGGAAAAGGACGTTCTCTCGCAGCCTTGCAAAAAGTAAAAGATAATTTCTTTACCTCATGCGCTCAGAAAGGGCATCCAGCTAACCTTAGCGAAGAAATATATCGCCAGATTGAATCATTTGCTGGGTATTCATTTTGCAAAGCACATTCAGCATCTTATGCGGTTGAAAGCTATCAAAGTTTATATTTAAAAGTCTACTATCCTGTAGAATTCATGGTGGCTGTAATTAACAATCAAGGTGGCTTTTACCGTACTGAAGTGTATGTGCATGAAGCAAGAATGGCAGGAGCAACAATTCATAATCCTTGTGTTAACAAAAGCAATTTCGAAACAATTCTCTACGGTACTGATGTCTACTTAGGTTTTATGCATGTTCTTAGTTTAGATAGTAAAATGGTTTTGTTCATTCAATCCGACAGAGAAAAAAACGGAAATTTTATTTCTTTAGAAGATTTTATAAATCGAATTCCAATGGGAATTGAAAGTATTAAAACCTTAATATTTATTGGTGCTTTTAGGTTTACCCATCAAACGAAGAACCAACTTTTAGTAATTGCTAGTTTATTACTGAATAATTTAAAACCGGAGAATAAAAATTTGATGCTGATACAAGAACCGATTAAAGAATTTAAACTTCCTAATTTGGAACGTTCACTTTTTGAAGATGCGTATGATGAAATTGAACTATTGAGCTTTCCCGTATCATGCAGTGTTTTTGAATTACTTCAAACGAAACATCGTGGAGATATTATGGCAAAAGATTTAATACTACACCATAAAAAACAAGTCAAAATGTTAGCCTATCTCATTTCGAGAAAACAAGTACCTACCATCAAAGGAAATATGTATTTCGGCACTTGGATAGATAATGATGGTACATATTTTGATACAGTTCATTTTCCAGATAATCTATTACAATACCCATTTCTAGGTGGTGGTTGCTATCTCTTATTAGGAACTGTAGAAGTAGATTATCATTTTCCAACAGTTACGATTTCAAAAATGGCAAAGATGCCATTTATCCCGGACCCTCGATACATGGATACCAAAGATCAATATAAAACCCAACAACAAATAAAGGAAGATATTAGTGGAACAGACAGAGAACCATATCCGCAAGCTCATGAAATTAATTTACCACGACACAGTATGAGTTTGTAAAATTTATAAAGAGCAAACTTCATTATCAATAATTAGCACTAAATTTGTTAATTGTTACTAATTTTTAATTATTAAAAATGTGTTATCATACTGAACAAACTAAATTAGAATTTGAAGTTGAGTCTCGCTTTAAAGCAAAAATAAAAGACTTGCATGAATTCAAACCTTCATCTCATTTTAACGGATTCGATTCTCCTAAAACGCCAATAATTATTGATGAAAACCCAACAGAAATTCTACACTACAATTGGGGTTTAATACCTTTTTGGGCTCAGGATGATAGCATGCGATTAAATAATCTAAATGCAAGAATTGAAACTCTAGAGGAAAAACCGTCGTTTCGTGACATAGTTAACAAACGGTGCTTAATTATAGCCAATGGTTTTTATGATTGGCATTGGCACGATTCAAAAGGAAAAAACAAATCGAAATACGAAATTGGTATTGGCAATCATGATTTATTTGCTTTCGCAGGTTTATATTCCCACTGGACTGATGAAACAATAGGCGCAATAAAAAATACATACACAATTGTAACTACCGAAGCCAACGAATTAATGGCAGAAATTCACAACATCAAAAAGAGAATGCCAATCATCCTGAAACCCGAAGATGAAAAAAAATGGTTAGAACATTATCCCTACGAAGAATTTGCCTTGCCCTATTCAGTTAATTTAGTTGCCAATAATTTAGACTCTCAACAATCACTTTTTTAAAGCCTTAAAATGAAAAACTTTTTATTTTCTCTTCTTGTTATAATAACGATTTCAATGCCTTTACAATCCTTTGCTTGGGGTAAAAAAGGACATGCTTTAGTCGCAGAAGTAGCTTTCAATTATTTAGATGCAAACACTAAAAAAATAGTATTACAATATCTCGATGGTATGACAATTGAAGATGCAGCAACTTGGATGGATGATATTAAAAATGATCATAGTTATGATTATCTTAAGTCTTTGCATTACACCAATGTAGAGAAAGGTCAAAATGTAGTGTATAATGATGGGAAAAATATCATTGGTGCATTACAGCAAACCATCAAGGATTTAAAGAACTATAAATCACTTTCAAAAGAAGAAGTAAAAACAAAAATCTGCATACTTTTTCATTTGGTTGGTGACTTGCACCAACCTTTGCACGTAGGTTACGGTGAAGACCTTGGGGGGAATAAATTTCAAATCTACTTCAATAATAAAGGAACAAACCTACATTCACTTTATGATAGTGGTATCATTGAATACAAAGGATTGACTTTGCAACAGTGTTTAAATTCCAAAAAATACACTAAGACAGAATTTTCAAAAATCGAGAAGATTGATATTATTTCTTGGGCAAATCAATCCCGTAGTTATCTAGGAACCATCAATAACACTAATGGGCATACCGTTAATGATGCATATATTGACGAAAATTACTTAATTATTCAGGAACAGATTCTTGATGCTGGGATTAGATTATCTAGTGTTTTAAAGGATATTTTTAAATAATTTTAAAATACATCCTGGAACAATAACTCTATGGTAATTTCTTTTTTGGTAATGCCTTGTTCTTCAAAGATTGTAGTCCATTTTGGTTGGTAATTACTGACCAAATAATGAAACGCTTTCAAAATTGCTGCAGGACTACTTTCCAAATCAACACCTAAATTCTTTTCATAACCAATAATTCTATAAAACACACCATCAGTTAATAATTCATCTTGATTATCAGCGGTATTGTCGGGTGCAAAGCCAAAATAGAAAATTTCAGTTTCTTCATTTCGCAATAGATCAATCAAATGAGTCCGTACGGTCAAAAACAACGGTTCGTCTTTTAAATGATAAGGAACTTCCAAATCGTTAGCCTTAATCGTCAAGGCAAATTCGTCAAAATTTAATTCCATTCTAAAGTGATTTTTAGGCAATTAAATTACAGCTTTTATGATTTAAAATATAAATTTAATTCATTCCTTTCACTTTTTCCAATTCTATTAGAGTCAATTGGGCACATCCACGCTAATCATAAATTTGCATAACCGAACATGTTACAGTCAGGGTCTGGGAGTTCGCTGTAATTCCTCGTCATAGATAGTACACAGGCTAATTATGCCATGAGTGGTCGCATTAAGAATGAATTGTTCAATGATCGTATACAAATAAAAAATACTGACGGATTAATGGGGTTGTATAAATGAGTAGAAAAACTATCGAAAACATAATAAATATTTTGGATAGTATTCATTTAAATAATTAAAGTTTCAGATAAAGACTAGAAGCCGATTATTGGATAATCAAATTTAAACTGCCATAAATGTGTAGAAAGGTGAGTTGAAAAGCGCTCTTTTCTAGATTGGTTATTAATTTGTAGTAGTCAATTAAAACTGGAAGGACGTGGTCTGTTTGATGATTTTTTCTAACCAATAAAACACCAACCGGAGAGTGTGCTACGGTTGGTGTTTTGAGTTTATTTCATTCCAAATTGTTCCTTTAGTTTTTGTAATTCTTTTTCCAACTTAGATATCATAGACATTGCTTCATCAGGAATAGTAGGGTCAACGTTACTCAGTTTGCTTCCCAAGTTAGTCATCTCGCGTCCAATTGTTTGCTCTGTAGTAATTGCATACGACTCAGTCTGGCGGATTGACTGGTGCCCCAGCATCTCTTTTACGACGGAGATAGGCACATCATTATTAAGAGTAACTGTGCTACCAAAAGTACGTCTGGCCTTATGAGTGTTCAATTCGCATGTAAACCCACAGAGATCGGCTATTTCTTTAAGATATGCATTCATTTTTTGATTAGATGCGACTGGCAGGACAGCACTTCTTGAAAGACAGAGCGGATGTTCTTTGTACTTTTCGATTATTTGGAGAGCTTTGGGAAGTAATGGAACATTGGTCACCGAACCTGTCTTTTGTCTTTCGGACATTATCCATTGCATTCCATCTATACCTGTTTTTATATCTGTCTTCCGAAGTTGGTAAGCATCTATATAAGCCAGACCAGTATAGCACTGAAAGACGAAGATGTCGCGAACAGTTTCGAGTCTTGTGGTTGTAATACTGACAAGTTCGAGCGTGCGCAATTCAGTCGCGGTTAGCGGTCTTTTGACGGTTTTTGTCATTTTTCGCTTAAACGCTCTGAAAGGATCCTGTACAATTATATCTTTATCAATTGCTCTATTTATGACCTTTTTCATGCATGCAATATATTTCAAGGCGGAGTTATTTACACAATTTCGTACGGTTTTTAAATATAATTCATAGCTAATGATAAAATCATAGTCTAAGTCCCTGAACTCAATATCTTCTGTCGTGTATTTGTATTTCACAAATTCTCTTGCATGAAATCTTGCTGTCTCATACCGTTTATGTGTTGCCAAAGCATAATCCTGTGGAACCAGCGCTAGCATTTCGTCATTATGCTTTTGAAATTCTTCAAGAAGCATTGCTTTTGAAATTATCCTTCCCAGTACAAAATCAATAATCCGCTGCGCTGAAATCGATTTTTCGTTGTATATTAAATCCATCTTGAATTGGTTGATTCTAGTCGTTATAGCATCCAAAAAAAGATTTAGGGCTCTGGCATCTTCTTTATTTCCCGTTGCTCTTTCTGTTTTTTGATCCCACCTTTGAATGTCCCATTTCCTTTTAGTAGATGTCTCTTTTGGTAAGCCATCTACTGTTACTCTCAGATAAATATATCTGATGCTTGATTTGTTTTTGGGTGTTTTCAAAAAGAAACATAGCCCAAAGCTGCTTTCTAACATAATTCAATTTTTTAAATTAATAAATATAGAATTATGACGTTCTCTTGTCAAGTCGTTAACTTGCTTTACATGTTGTAAATCAGTAGTTTAAAAGTGTTTTTTGGCAAAATTGTGGCACTTTTTATTTCAATAGTAAAATGCCACACTACTGCCATATAAATTTGGAGCACTTTTGAAAATTTTGATAGTTGCAGGAAAAATAAAAAAGCCTGCAAATTCAAAAATTTGCAGGCTTTTAAAGGTTTTCGAGACATTTTGTGCGTTTTTGACAACTTTGAAAAGTTGGCTTTAAACTATCCCAGTGGAATCGCCGGGAATCGAACCCGGGTCCAAACAAGCAACTAAAGAGCTTTCTACACGCTTATTTTCTGAATAGATTTTCGACGGGGAGTTAGGTCAGAAACAACCACTCTTTGCTTAGCTTCTTTAGTTTCAAAATCCGCCCGAAGCTTGCGGAAATCTAGGTTTAAATTTACGATTCACCTTAATCGACCGCTATAAACCAAAGCTTTCGAGATGAATCCTGCTTTCCTACCTGGTAGGACGAGGCTAATCTTACTATGATTCAGATTATGCAGCAAGAGCGTAGTTTCCTTCGCCGTGTAAAATGTTTGAGACCTTTTATTTACGAGAATTATCCCAGTTCTCGACGTGCTTACTTTTCAATTCGACTTGCTGTCAAAACCAGTCGACCCCATTTTTTATTTTAGATTGCAGAATCTTAAATAAGACTGCAAAGATACGACATGAATTTCAAAAATCAATGTCAATTTCAAAAATCAATTGCAATTACAAATTCTGCAGTCTGATGTTTAATAACTATAATTTTATTTTACTCAGCATCCTCGACTTTAAATGGATAATCACCAAATGTAACAGCCAGTTTTCGAACTGCATAAGTACTTCTGTTGAATTTATTGGATAAAGCAATTATTGTAACATTCTCATCTTTCAAAGTAACATAGGAAGAAGTAAAACCATGCCACCAGCCGTTGTGAAAATAAAAATTCTTGCCATTATCCCAATTGATCATTCGGATTCCCAATCCATAATTTTTGGTTCCTTTATGTTCGTTGCTGTATCCGGTATATACTTGTGCAAGCAGTTCGGGTTCTAAGAAAGACGGCGAATTTCTCGCTCTGTCAAATTTTAATAAATCTCTAGGAGTAGAGTAGATGTTTTTATCGCCATAAATTTTGTCTAGATAATCAATTCCAATTTCGACTCTGTTGGCTTTATAAGATGGTGCTACATGGTGTTTGTCTTTATCAAAATCTAAAACAAAAGTATGCGTCATTCCCAGAGGCTTAAAAATCATTTGAGCCATCGCGTCTCTATAGGAAAGCTTGGTTACTTTTTCAATAATCAAAGCCAGCATCGCATAATTTGTATTGCAATAAGCAAATCGGGTACCAGTTTTTTGCTCCAGTTTGATGTTTTTGCTACCCATAATAGTCAATATATCCTGATTGGTCAAAGTATTATGTCTGTCCCAAACACTTTTGTCACGATCGGTAAAATAAGCATAGCTTCTCATACCGCTTCTATGGCAAAGCAGCATCCTTACGGTAACTTCCGGATAGGGAAATTCAGGCAAAAAATCAGTTACTTTTTGATCTAAATCAATTCTTTTGGCATTGACTAATTTTAAAACAGCTGTTGCGGTAAGAACTTTACTAACCGATGCAATATGGATGGAAGTCGTATCTGTTATAGGTGTTTTGTCTCTTAAGTTCGAATAACCTTCGTATTTCTCATAAATAATCTGACCATTTTTAGCCACAAGAAAACCGCCGTTCATACTGTTGTTTGGCCAATTTTTTCTAACAAAAGAATCGATTCTGAGTTGTTTTTCCTTGATATAATCTGCAGTAAGAGGTGTTTCCTTACCCATGGGTTTCATTTTGGGCAAAACATTTTTAGGCAGTTCTGAATCTTTTATTTCTATTGCTGTTTTTTCGTCTGATGCGGATTCCTTTTTACAGGAAGTCAATACTACTATTGGGAGCAGTAAATATAGTATATTTGCCTTTTTTATAAAATTCATTTTTTTTGTGCTAAAAAGCAAATATATATAATCCTCTGATTCTGTTTTTGTTTTTTTTTGCTTTATGGAGATTATTTTAAAGAACCCGCAAAGAAGAGTTTTTTATAGTTTATTAATCATCATGGCATTAAGTTTTTTTAGATGAGAAAAAGTTTTATAAAAAAAATTAAAAGTAAATAATATTGTTATATTTGTAACAAATATTGTTTGTAAAGTTATATTTTTAAAATATTCAAAATGAAATTCGGAATTATTAAAGAAAGAAAAAATCCACCTGACCGCAGAGTTGTTTTTTCTCCCAATGAATTAACCAAAATTAAGCAGCTGTATCCCAGTTGTACTGTAAAAGTAGAAAGTTCAGACATCCGTATTTTTACTGATGTTCAATACCGAAACATGGGAATTGAAGTGACCAATGATGTCAGTGATTGTGATGTGCTTTTTGGTGTAAAGGAAGTTCCTGTGGACGATTTGATTCCTAATAAATCGTATTTCTTTTTTTCGCATACAATCAAAAAACAGCCTCATAACCGAAAATTGCTGCAGGCTGTTTTAGAAAAAAATATAGACCTGTATGACCACGAAACCATTATTGATTCTCACAATCGAAGATTAATTGGTTTTGGCCGATATGCTGGATTTGTTGGTACTTACAATGCTTTCCGCGCTTTCGGGATTAAATTTGAATTGTTCAAAATGCCAAAAGCCGAGACACTTTCCGGCAAAGATGCCTTAATTGCCCATTTGAAAAGGCAGATTTTGCCACCTATAAAAATTGTGGTGACTGGAACTGGAAAAGTAGGGAATGGAGCCAAAGAAATTTTGGATGCGATGAAAATCAAAGAAGTTTCGGTTGAGAATTATTTGACAAAAAATTTCACTCAAGCCGTTTACACACAAATTGATGTTTTGGATTATAACAAAAGAAAAGACGGACAAATATTAGATTTTATCGATTTTCACAATAATCCGTCCGAATATGTTTCTGATTTTGAACGATTCACGAAAGTTTCCGATATCTATATCACGGGTCATTTTCATGCTAATGATGCTCCAGCGATTCTAACCCGCGAGATGCTTCAAGCCAACGACTGTAAGATAAAAATAGTAGCCGATATTTCCTGTGATGTCAATGGTCCTATCGCCTGCACATTGCGTTCCTCGACAATTGCCGAGCCTTTGTACGGTTATTTGCCAAGTGAAAATAAAGAGACAGACGTTTTTCATCCCGCTGCGATAGTGGTTATGGCTGTCGATAATTTGCCTTGCGAATTGCCAAAAGACGCCAGTGAAGGTTTTGGCGAAATGTTTTCAGAACATGTTATTCCTGCCTTTTTTAACGGCGACAAAGACGGTATTCTTAAAAGAGCCAAAATGACCGAAAATGGTAAACTCACCGAACGTTTCAGCTATTTGCAGGATTATGTTGACGGAAAATAAAAAATTGAAATTTCAAAAATAAAACAACGAATTCCAAAGTTGGGAATATAAAACAAGAATCTGTAGATCAATAATTTGCAGGTTTTAGTATTTTTCAGTCTATTGTTTTCAAAATCATTTTGGCGTGCCACCATCCCGATAAATGTGCTAATTCTCTTTGTAAATATTCGCCCATTTATCGGGATGCTGTCGGGCTATCCATGCTACTTCGGTAGCTTATTTCTATCCCTCACGCATCTCTAAAATCTTTAATCTGTTTTCTCTATCCTTTAATCTGCAATCTGAAACCTGCAGTCTAAAATCAAACCATATCCTCTGGTTTCACCCATTCATCAAATTCTTCGGGAGTTACATAGCCTAATCGTACTGCTTCTTCTTTAAGGGTAGTTCCATTTTTATGAGCGGTCTGTGCAATCTCTGCCGATTTATAATATCCGATTTTGGTATTCAAGGCCGTAACCAGCATCAAGGAATTATTGACCAATTCCTGAATGCGTTTGTAATTGGGTTCAATTCCCTGTGCACAATGAATGTCGAATGAATGGCAGGCATCACCCAGCAATTCTGCCGATTGTAAAAAGTTGGCTGCCATCATCGGTTTAAAAACATTCAGTTCATATTGACCCTGCATGCCGCCAACAGTAATCGCCATGTCATTCCCAATAACCTGAGCACAAACCATCGTAAGGGCTTCACATTGTGTCGGGTTTACCTTTCCTGGCATAATGGAGGAACCAGGTTCATTTTCGGGAATTAGGATTTCGCCAATGCCAGAACGAGGACCCGAAGCCAGCATCCGAATATCATTGGCAATTTTGTTCAAAGAAACCGCTAGCTGTTTCAGCGCACCATGAGTTTCTACAATTGCATCATGTGCAGCAAGTGCTTCAAATTTATTGGAGGCAGTCACGAAAGGATGTCCAGTAAATTGAGTAATATATTCGGCTACCTTTATGTCGTATCCTTTAGGGGTGTTTAAACCAGTTCCTACAGCTGTACCACCCAAAGCGATTTCGGATAAGTGAGGTAAAGTGTTTTTAACGGCTTTTAATCCAAAATCCAATTGCGCCGCATAACCCGAAATTTCCTGTCCCAAAGTAAGGGGAGTGGCATCCATCAAATGAGTGCGTCCTATTTTGACCACCGATTTAAATTTGGAAGCCTTTTTTTGAAGTGTATCTCTTAATTTTTCAATATTAGGGATAGTGTTTTCAACTACAGTTTTGTAAGCGGCAATGTGCATAGCCGTTGGAAAAGTATCATTAGAGGATTGTGATTTATTGACATCATCATTGGCTTTGATAAAAGGTTCGTCTTCAGCAATATTTAGCCCTTTTAAAACCTGAGAACGATTAGCAATCACTTCATTAACATTCATATTGCTTTGCGTACCGGAACCGGTTTGCCAAATCACCAGCGGAAACTCCTCAGAAAGTTTTCCTCTCAAAATTTCGTCGCATACCAAAGCAATATAATCCCTTTTCTGGGCTGATAAAACACCCAATTCACAATTGGTATAAGCAGCTGCTTTTTTGAGATAGGCAAAACCCTCAATAATAGCTTTTGGCATGGATGCAGGTGATCCAATCTTAAAATTATTTCGAGAACGTTCGGTTTGTGCTCCCCAATATCTGTCGGAGGGAACTTGTACTTCACCCATAGTGTCTTTTTCGGTTCTAAAGCTCATTTTGTATGTTTTTAATTAATTGAAAAAGAATGTATTATTGTATAATTTGTATTAAAGTTACTTGTTTTTTTATTTATAAAATCGGTTTTAACTATAAAAAAAGGTACTGAGCGAACTCAATACCTTTTGTAATTTAATAAGCTAGGCCTTGTTTATTTTACTTAGGAACTTAGAATCTTGGTTTCTCAGTAATTTCCAGAATTATTTTTTAACGAAATCTCCTGTATTTACAACTACGAATTTTTTTGGATCAAAATACTTAACTAATGCAGTATTGATTTTTTGCACATCTAAGCTTTTAACTTTAGTTTCAAAATCTTCATAATCTTTGAATGTTTTTCCTAAATCCAGGTTCTCTCTTAGTTCTCGAACTAAAAATTCGTCGGTGCCTAACATTGTTTGTCTGTTTTGCAGCCATGATTTCAATGAATTATCAAACTCTTCTTTGGTAAATCCTTTGCTGATCGCTTTTTGAATTTCTTCATTTAAAGCAGAAGTTAATTTATCTTTCATTGTTGGATTGTAAAAGGCATAAATTCCCCAATCGGTAGTAGGATCTATGGCATTCGCTTGCAAATATGAACCGGCACCGTAGCTTAATCCTTCTGTTTCGCGCAAACGCTGCGGAATTCTGGAAGATAAGAAAGCTCCGCCTCCAAGCAATTCGTTTGCCATAGAGACAGCAGGATAATCAGGGCTTTTTTCTCCAATATTCAAATTGATTTTTCCAAGTAAAACAGCATTTGTTTTATCATTAATCTGAATGGTTTTATCATTTGATTTTACATCAAAATATTGAGTTGGAATTCTTTTGTATGCAATCTTTGGATTCCAATTATCAAAAGTGCTGTTCAAGAAATTTTTTATGACAGTTTTGTCAATTCCCCCAACAAAAGAAGAAATACTGTTTGCACCTCCATAAAAAGAAGCATAAAAGTTTTTAATATCTTCAATTGTAATTTTGCTTAGTGTTGCCAAGCTTTCATCTGTTGTCTCCGAGTAATATGGATGTGCTTTAGAATATAATGCGGTAAGTTTTGTTAGCTCTTCATTAGCTACAGCTTGTGGTTCATTACGGTTAGCTTCCAGTCCGTTTTTGGTCTCCAGTTTTAGTTTCTCAAATTCAGTAACGTCAAAAGAAGGATTTTTCAGAATGTCCTGCACTAAGTTTAAAGCATTGCTTAAATTGGCTTTGTCAGTACTGATTCTCACATACAAACCATCTACAGAACCTCCGAAACTAAGGTTGATTTTGTACTGGTCGATTTGGTCGTTGATTTCTTTTTTAGTTCTGTTTTTTGTTCCAAGTTTCAGCATATTAGCAGTTAACATGGCAATCATTGATTTTTGGCTTAATGATTTTTCATCTCCCATTCTCAACAATATTCTAGCCTCAATTTTATTTCCCTTGGCAGGTTTTTCTAATAGGGCATATTTTCCTCCTGAGGCTAATTTTCCTTCTTCAGTAGATTTTATAATATTGGCTACAGATGCTTCAAAAGTAGCAGTGTTGGCTTCCAATGCTTTTCCTTTGTATCCTTTTACCAGAGCTGTGATATCTTTAGTTTCGGCTACTTTGGTTCTTTCGCTAGTTGTTTCAGGAATAAAACGCCCCCATGTTCTGTTGCTTTGTAAATAGTATTTTTTGGCAGCATTTTGAATATCTGCAACAGTCAAAGCTTCTATGTTGTCTCTGTCTATAAAAAACAGACGCCAATCTCCAGCTCCAACAAATTCGGTCAATGCAACAGATAAATTGATGGTTTTGTTGTAGGTGTTCTCGAATTGCTTTAGCAGTTCATTTTTGGCACGCTTAAGGTCTTCTTCAGTAAAAGTCATTTGAGGAACAGAATTCATGGTTTCCAAAAAGGCTTTCTGAACTGTATTGATGTCTTTGTCTTTGGCAATTTCGCAGGCAAAATAACTGAATGCGGGATCTTTTAATGTTATCGTGTATCCATAAACATTAGTCGATAATTTAGTCTCAATTAGCGCTTTGTATAATGCACCAGAAGGATTGTTTGTTATTATTGATATTAAAGCACTGTTGGCAGCATATTCTTTGTCTGAATAACTTGGTGTGTGGTATGCCATTCCAACATATTGAATATCTCCGTTTCTTTTTAGCTCAACAAAGCGTTCCCCATCCTGAGCTGGCTCTACCGTGTATGTTTGCGGAATCTCGTTTTTTGATTTTGGAATAGGGGCAAAGTAGTCTTTAATCCAAGAAAGTGTTTTTTTCTCGTCAAATTTTCCTCCAATTATAAGTGTAGCATTATTCGGCTGGTAATATTTTTGATAAAATGCTTTTAGGCGATTTGCAGGAACCCGCTCAATATCTTCTTTACTTCCAATAGTTGATTTTCCGTAATTATGCCATAAATAAGCAGTAGAAAGAATACGATCATTTAGAACTCCTGACGGATCATTTTCACCTATTTCAAATTCATTTCGAACCACACTGAATTCACTGTCCAAATCCGATTGAAGTATTGCAGAAGTAATCATTCTATCGGACTCCATGTCTAGAGCCCATTTTAAATTTTCGTCAGTCGCCGGCAAAATTTCATAATAATTCGTACGGTCATAATAGGTTGTTCCATTGGCTTGAGCGCCTTTGTCAGCAATAGTTTTTTTGATGTCAGTAAATTTGGAAGAACGTTTAAATAACATGTGTTCTAATAAATGTGCCATACCCGATTCTCCATATCCTTCATGGCGGGAACCTACACCGTAAACAATATTTACAATTACATTTGATTGCGCTGCATCTGGAATTAATAAAATCTTTAGCCCGTTTGGCAAGCTATACTCTTTGATACCTTCTACCGAAGTGACAAGAGTAGCTTCTTGAGAGTAGGAATTTGTAGATAAAAACGATACAAAGGAAAGAGCAAAAAGAAGTTTTTTCATTTTTCGTATAAATTAGTTGTAAGTTTATATTGTAAAAATATGTATTTTTTTGAAAGAATAATCACTTGTTTTGAAAATTTTAAGAAGGCTTCTAACTTTATTCTTTAAGTTGATGCATTTTTTTTAAATTTATAAAATGTTTCTCATTAAAATGAAAAACAGATATTTTAATAACTTGATTTTCAGTATTTTTTTTAAGCTATGGAAAATAAAAAAGAGGCAATTGCATGGGCCAAAAATTATTTAAGAGGTGAAGATATTTCTAATAGTATTTCTTTTGAGGTTTTGTACCAAAATTTAATAATATATGAGMAGTATGGTTATGCAACTGAGATATTGCTGAAAAAAATTGCTGAAAATGAAGATAAAGGTACTGAAATAAAATTATCTAAATATCAGGATTTAGCAGATAATGTATATAAGGACAGTACATTGTCGTCTTATTTTAAATTTGATAAAGCAGTTAATATACTCAAATCGTTTTGTGATTTAGAATATACCAAAAACTCAAAAACATTGGGTATTGCAGGGGCAATCTATAAAAATAAATGGAAGTTTGACCATCAGTTTCATAATTTGCTGCAATCGCGGTCTTATTACAAAAAGGGATATCTGATTTGGAAAAATAAATTGCACAAATCCATTCAAACAGAAACCTACTGTATTAACACCGCAGTGAATTATGCTAATCTCAATGAGTTAATCGTAATTGAAAATTTAGAACAGCTCTCCGAAACCTGTGAGATTACAAGTGAAACCATTACAAGATTTGAAACGGCTCAAAATACAAGAAAAGAAATCATTCAGGCCTATTTGACAGATACAGATGCGGTTGTTTTTAAAGACGGAATCGAATCTCAGGAAAAATTATATACTGCTTTGGCTGAAGCTTTTTTTGGTTTGCGGATGTATAAAAAAGCGCTTCATTTCATTAAATTATATACCCAGGATAAGAGAGAGAATTGGCAGATTAAATCTTTTAGCAAACAAATCTATGATTTGGCTAATTATCAAAAAACAGAGAAATATCAAAAATCTACTAATAAGGATCCTTTTCAAAAAAGTGAAATTATAGAGGAAGGACAAAACAGCTGTTTGATCGCTTTAAATCTTGATGCTGATGAAAATACAGATGCTGATGATGTGGCGCAAAAACAGCAGCATAAGCTAGGAATTGGGCTTTCTGGCGGTGGTTTTAGAGCAGCATTATTTCATATTGGCGTTTTGGCCTCTTTGGCCGAAAAAAATAAGCTAAAAGATATTGAGGTTATTTCCTGTGTTTCGGGTGGTTCAATTATTGGTGCTTTTTATTATTTAAAAATTAAGCAATTATATGAAAGCAAAGCTGATGAAGATATTGCTCAAGACGATTACCTTCGGATTGTAAAAGAAATTGAAACTGAATTTCTAAATGCTGTTCAAAAGAACATCCGGATGCTTCTGCTGACTAGCTTTTCTAAGAATTTAAAAATGTGGAAAGGAAGTTCGTATTCGCGTTCTAACAGATTGGGAGAGCTTTATGAAGAGTATTTTTATAAGCCATTACTGCCTAAAAAAGATTCTTCACCAATTTTTATGAATGATTTATTTATTAATCCTTTAGGTAATGAGGCATTTAAATTGAATGATGATAATTGGAAAAGAATAAATAAAGTGCCTCAATTAATTCTAAATGCTACTGCAGTAAATACGGGACATAACTGGCAGTTTACAGCTTCTTGGATGGGAGAGCCGCCTACCTTTATTTCGGATGAATTTGATGTAAAACCCCGTTTGAGACGAATGTATTATGAAAATGCGCCAGAGAAGTACCAAAAGTTTAGATTGGGCTATGCCGTCGCGGCTTCTTCTTGTGTGCCAATTTTGTTTCAGCCCTTAGTATTTAAAGAGCTGTATGAGAATTTTGATTTAGAGCTAATTG
Organism: Flavobacterium sp. P3_A6; assembly: GCF_056403035.1. Lineage (NCBI taxonomy): Bacteria > Pseudomonadati > Bacteroidota > Flavobacteriia > Flavobacteriales > Flavobacteriaceae > Flavobacterium > Flavobacterium sp. P3_A6. The sequence continues at coordinate 187,739 of NZ_JBFUGG010000004.1, forward strand.
ATGGAGGCGTACATGACAATCAGGGTATCGCATCAATATTGGAACAGGAATGCAATGAAATTATAGTAAGCGATGCCAGTGCTCAAATGCCGGATAATGCAATAAATACGGATAATGCCATGTCTTTGTTTTTTAGAGTAGATACTATTTTGCAGGAACGCCTGCGCGAGATTCAATTGTTGGATTTAAAATCCCGAAAATATACTTCGATTGTTGCCAAACTTTCAATTGTTCATTTAAAAAACGGATTGGAACAGCTTCCTGTGAGCTGGATTGACTGTACCGATGTAAACCGAAGCATTTTGTATGATAATGAAATAGAGGATGAAAATGCACTTTTGAGATATGGCGTAATGAAGAAAATTCAGAAGGGACTTAGCGAAGTGCGAACCGATTTAGACTCTTTTAATGATCTTGAAGCATATGCCTTAATGTACAGTGGATACAGACAAATGATGCATGAAAATGATTCGGATATTGTGAAAAAAGAAAATTGGAATTTCCTAAAAGCAGCAGAAAGCTGTACTTATCCTGCAAATGAAAAACAGCTTGTAAAACAATTGAAAGTGAGCAGTTTTGTCCCTTTTAAAATTGTTCGAATGTCAAAATTTATCCGCTTTATTTTATTGTTAATTGGTGGTGCTTTATTAATTGGAGTGCTATATTATTTAATTTGTAATTGGAATAATCCAAAACCATTTAAGCAAATTAATATTTCTTATAAATTTATCGGATTCACGCTGATTGTTTTTTTAGTTGGTTATTTTTCTAAAATTTTGGCTACTGTCATCAACATTGAAAGCTTGGTCAAAAAGAAGTTTGCACTGCTTTTATTAATAACTGCAGGTTGGCTGTTTTCTATAATTTATATTCGTATTTTTAATCCTTTGTACAATAGATTGGGCAGAGTTAAATAAGTGAACAAAGAATAAATAATGAAAAAATTAGGACTCATAGGGGGTATCAGTTGGGTATCAACAGCAGATTATTATAAGTTTATTAATGAAGGAATTAATAAAGAGTTAGGAGGAGTTAATTTTGCCGAGTGCATAATTTATTCTTTTAACTATGACGATATTAAAAAAAATAATGAAAACAACGACTGGGATACGACATTCAATATGTTGTCAAAAGCCTGCCAGGATTTAAAAAATTGCGGTGCCGATGCGATTATTCTTTGTGCCAATACGATGCATTTTATAGCGGATCGGATTCAGGAAAGTGTCGATTTGCCATTAATACACATTGCAGCCGAAACCGCAAAAGAAATTCAAAAAATGAACATTAAAAAAGTAGGACTTCTTGGGACGAAGTTTACGATGGAATTGGATTTTTTTAAAGACAAATTAACCGCTCTTGATATCGAAGCAATAATACCCGAAGCTGGCGACAGAGATTTTTTGCACGATACTATTTTTAATGAATTGGGAAAAGGATTAATTCTGGAAAGTACCAAGGCACGATACCTCTCTATTATAGAAAATCTTATTGATAACGGAGCAGAGGGAATTATTCTGGGCTGTACAGAAATTCCATTGTTGGTGAAACAAGAAATGGTAAAAGTTCCTGTTTTTGACACAGCTTTGATTCATTCGAGTGCCGCAGTTGCATTTGCTTTGAGTTAATTTTTTGATTATTTAATCATTCTATAAAACTTATGTTAGAGCTTTTGGTTTTGTATAATTTGCTCTAATAAAATGGTTTATCATAGTTTAGGATCGATAAAATGCTTAAATTTGAGAGTAAAATATTCTTTATAAATGATTGAATAGCATTTCTTTTTAATAGAATCGCATCTTAAATTATAGTAAAATGGCATTTATAGACTATTATAAAGTATTGGAGATTGATAAAAATGCATCTGAAGCGGATATAAAAAAAGCGTACCGAAAATTGGCACGTAAATACCATCCAGATTTAAATTCCAACGATAAAGAAGCCGAGAGGAAATTTAAAGAACTCAATGAAGCCAATGAGGTTTTGAGTAATCCAGAGAATCGAAAAAAATACGATCAGTATGGTGAACATTGGGAACACGGTGAGGAATATGAAAAAGCCAGACAGCAGCAACATCGGTATCAAAATGCAGGAGGCCAGCGAGGTAGGAGTTTTGGAGGCTTTTCTGGAGGTTTTTCCGGAGGTGGCGATTATTCGGATTTTTTTGAATCAATGTTTGGTGGCGGTCAAAGAGGAAGTCGTAAAACTACTGTGTTTAAAGGACAGGATTTTAACACCGAATTACATTTGGACTTGAAAGATGTTTATACCACTCACAAACGAACCCTCACAATCAATGGAAAAAATATACGGTTGACTATTCCTGCCGGTGTTGAGAATGGCCAAGTCATAAAAATTAGCGGTCAAGGAGGAGAGGGAGCTAATGGAGGCCCCAAAGGCGATCTATACCTTACTTTTAATATCGAAAATCACACCAATTTTAAACTCGACAAACACAATTTATATACAACTGTCGATTTGGATTTATACACGGCACTTTTAGGAGGGGAAATTACCGCCAATACCTTTGATGGAAAAGTAAAATTAACAGTTAAGCCAGGTACACAAAATGGCACCAAAGTAAAACTAAAAGACAAAGGTTTTCCAGTGTATAAAAAAGAAGGAGAGTTTGGTGATTTATTCATTTCGTATCAAATATTATTGCCAACAAACCTTACCGAAAGAGAAAAAGAATTATTCGCAGAACTTGCTAAGATTAGAAGAATATGAGAACTGATAACTTAATACTTTTGAAAACCGTTAGCTCTCATTATCAATTAGAGCTTTCCTTCTTTACTCATCTTCATGATTTGGGTTTGATTGAAATTGAAGTAATGGAGCAATCTCCGTATATTCATGAAAATCAAATGCATAATTTGGAACGAATGATTCGAATGCATCATGATTTAGATGTAAACCCCGAAGGAATTGATGTCGTTTTTAATCTTTTGCAGAAAATAGAACATTTGAAAAAGGATTTAATGGCTGCCCAAAACAGATTGCGGTTATATGAGAATTAAACTCCGGATACGGCTTGTTTAAAAAAAATTAAGTTGTAATGTTTTGAAATGAAATCATCAGGTTATTTGTGTGTTTGAGAGTTATTTATATTAGAAATTAATCACAAACGGAATGAACACTATTTTTAGAATCGTTGAAGCATTCAAAAGTTTTCTTCTTGAAATTGGTGAACTTTCGGATTTTGCAGGACGTTTTTTCAGGGAAGTATTCAAACGCCCTTTAGAATTCAAAGAATTTCTTAGGCAATGCTACAATATGGGTAATCGCTCGTTGCTTCTTGTAGGAGTAACTGGCTTTATTATCGGATTGGTATTTACCTTGCAATCCAGACCCACCTTACAACAATTTGGTGCTGTTTCATGGATTCCTGCCATGGTAAGTGTTTCCATCATTAGAGAAATAGGCCCCATCATTACCGCTTTGATTTGTGCAGGCCGTATCGGTTCTGGAATTGGAGCCGAGTTAGGTTCAATGCGTGTGACCGAGCAAATAGACGCAATGGAAGTTTCAGGAACAAATCCCTTCAAATTTTTAGTTGTTACCCGAATATTGGCTACCACTTTAATGTTGCCAATTTTGATTTTTATTGGAGATGGCGTAGCGCTTTTGGGCTCTTTTTTGGTCGAAAATTTAAAAGGAGACGTTTCGTTATTATTGTATTTCACTCAGGTTTTTGACCATCTCGAATTTTTTGATGTTATTCCCTCAACCATCAAATCATTCTTTTTTGGTTTTGCTATCGGATTGGTAGGTTGCTTTAAAGGATATTATTGCAAAAAAGGAACGGCAGGAGTAGGACTTGCCGCCAATTCGGCGGTGGTTTTTTCTTCAATGCTGCTTTTTATAATCGATTTTATAGCCGTTTTTGTGTCTAATGTTTTTTATGATGTCTAATGCTATGGAAAACAATATTGACAATATGAAATCCATTGTAGTCATCAAAGATTTGAAAAAAAGCTTTGGGGATAATTGTGTTTTGAATGGATTTAATCTGGAACTGTTTCAAGGAGAAAACTTGGTGGTCATGGGGAAATCAGGTTMGGGAAAATCGGTGATGATTAAATGTCTCATCGGGTTAGATAAACCCGATGAAGGAAGTATTGAAGTAATGGGAAAAGACATCAAACAACTTTCTCGGGAAGCTCTGGATGAACTTAGAACCGAGGTGGGGTTTCTTTTTCAGGGTAGTGCTTTGTATGATTCGATGTCAGTTCGAGAAAATTTGGAATTTCCTTTGAGACGTCACACCAAAAAAATCGGAATTATTCAAGATACCACTCCGCTAGTTATGGAAGCATTGGAAAGTGTTGGCTTGGCTAATACTATAGATTTGATGCCCAATGAACTTTCGGGCGGGATGAAGCGTAGAATTGCTTTGGCCAGAACTTTGATTTTGAAACCAAAAATTATTCTGTATGATGAACCAACAACAGGATTAGATCCCATTACGTCAAAAGAAATATTAATGTTGATGGTGTTTGTTCAAAAAAAATACAATACTTCATCCATAATTATAACACACGATGTAGATTGTGCCAGAATGATTTCAAACCGTATGATTTTATTGATTGACGGAATTAATTATGTCGAAGGGACTTTTGAGACCTTATTAAGCTCCAAAGATCCAAAAGTACAAGCTTTCTTTAAATGAGATATTAAGACTGTAAGAGCCTAAGTTGTTAAAAATTTAGTGATTCAATCTTAGTGGCTTAGAATCTTAGTAGCTTAGAAACTAATATAAAAAAAATGGAAAAAACTGCTTCAGAGAAAATTAAATTAGGCCTCTTTGTTATTTCGGGACTGACGCTTTTTGTTCTTGTCGTTTATTTTATTGGTAACAAACAAAAAATGTTTGGAAGAACCGATCATCTCACGGCTGTTTTTAGTAATGTGAATGGATTGCAATTAGGAAATAATGTTAGGTATTCGGGAATAAACATTGGTACGGTTCGAGAGATAGAAATGGTAAATGACACTACTATCAATGTGGCTATGATAATTGATAAATCAATGTTTCAGCACATCAAAAAAAATGCTTTAGCAAGTATTGGATCTGATGGTTTAGTGGGAAGTATGGTGATTAATATTACCCCTGGAAAAGGAAATCAACCACATATTGAACCTGGTGATGTTATCCAGTCCTCAAGTCGTGTCCGCACCGATGATCTGTTGAATACGCTAAGTGTAACCAATAAAAATGCCGCTTTACTCACAGCCGATTTGCTTAAAATTACAAAGGAAATCACTCAGGGGAAAGGAACTCTGGGAACATTAGTTAATGATACACTCTTGGCAGCTGATTTGAAACAGACCATGAATTATTTAAAAATGACCAGCAAAGGAACAACCGAAACTGTAGAGAACTTAAATAAAATGGTAGTTGCGTTAGGGGATAAAAACAGTGTGTTAGGTGTGTTAAATGACCCAACGGTTGCTCAAAAAATAAAAACCATTGTAACTAATTTGGATCAATCCAGTCAGGAAATAAACAAAGTGGTGACTAATTTAAATGCAACAATTTCGAATGTAAAAAACGGTAATGGTGCTATCAATTATTTGTCCAATAACCCTAATTTGGTCAAAAAAATAGACTCCACTATGACAAACTTAAACAAAGCAACAATTCTCCTGAACGAAGATCTTGAAGCGATGAAACATAGTTTTTTATTGCGTGGTTATTTCAAAAAACAAGAAAAGGATAAAAAGAAAACTAATTAATTTTAAATACTTTTCAATCCTTCTATCAATAAATCGACATCTTCTTTAGTGTTAAAATGGCTAAAAGAAATGCGGATATTTGGTTTTTTTAAATCATTTGGCGAGAGCATTTCTGCCAATACATGCGAAGGCCTGATACTTCCTGATTGGCATGCGCTGCCACGGGAAACTGCAATTCCTTTCATATCCAAATGAAATAAAATCATGGATGTTTTGCTTTCATCTAGCGGTAAAGTTACATTGAGCAGATTGTAAAAAGTATTTTCGCCATTGATTTTAAAATCAGGGAAATTTACTTTCAGTTTTTCGATAGCGTACTCTTTCAATGAAGCAATATAAAGGCTTTCGGTTTCAAGATTTTGATAAGAAAGTTCCAGAGCCTTTGCCATTCCTGCAATTTGATGTATGGCTTCGGTTCCTGGGCGAAGTCCTTTTTCTTGTTCTCCTCCAAAAAACAAAGGCTGTAAACCCGCATTTTTTCGTATAAAAGCAAATCCGGCTCCTTTCGGACCATGAAATTTATGGGCGCTGGCAACGATAAAATCAATGGGAGCGTGCTGTAAGTCAATTTTGGTTTTTCCTATAGACTGCACAGTATCCGAATGAAATAAAGCATGATGTTCCTGACAAATTTGGCTTACTCTATCAAGATCCAAAATTGTTCCCGTCTCATTGTTGATATGCATTAATGAAACTAACGTCTTTTTTTCTTCTGATAATAACTCGACTAAATGTGTCAAGTCCAGTTCGCCATTGGATTTTATATTTACGTAATCTACCTGAATTCCATATTCATTTTGAAGCGCCATTGCTGTATGAAGCACAGCGTGGTGCTCTATTTTGCTGGTGATGATGCGTTCTGTTTTTAAATCTTTTACAGCAGACCGCAAAATCCAATTGTTCGCTTCGGTACCGCAAGAAGTGAAAATGATTTCAGATGCCGCAGCATTTAGCTGTTTAGCGATTGATTTTCGAGAAAGTTCCAGAATATTTTTGGCATTGCGTCCTAAGCTGTGAGTAGAGGATGGATTTCCATAATCTTCGGTCAATATTTTGGTCATTTCCAGAATCACTTCCGGATGAAGTGCTGTAGTAGAGGCGTTATCAAGATATGCTTTTTTCATGCTACACAGATTTTGAATCCTGCACAATTGCTTTGGATTTATTTCTTTTGCCAAATAATATTTTCTTATTAAAAATAAGAATAGAGATTAAAATAAGGGAATAGGAAACCATCTGGAGCAGGCTTACTTCTTCTTTAAAGTAAAAAATAGCCAAAGTAAAATTGATTATCGGATTGATATACATTAGAATTCCCACGGTGGAGGAGTCGAGTCCTTTTAATGCATACAGGTTTAAGAAAAGCGGAATAATGGTAAAAAGCACAACAATGCAAAACAAACAGGTATAAAAAAAAGGATCAGTTGGAACTGCTCCGCTGTAGCTTGGATAAAAAGGCAAAATAAGTAAGGCTATAAAAAGCAACTGAATATTCAAAACCAAAAACTTATCAATTTCACTGTTCTTACGCTGACTAACCAAATACAGTGCATAGGTCGAAGCAACTACAAGACTGTAAAAAATATCCTGAAAATGATTCAGAGACAGTAAAACGCAGCTTATTGTACTGATGCAAACCGCTGTCCATTTCCACTTGCTTAATTTTTCATGAAGCAGAAAGAAAGCAAAAACGGTAGTCAGAATTGGACAAATCAAGTATGCCAATGAGCCTGCTTTGACGTTTACATGATTAATCACATATATAAAAATCAGCCAGTTGGAAGCCAAAATTAAACTTCCAACCAAGGTAAGTATGATGATTTTTTGTCTCTTTTTTTTAGGCATTGTTTTAAAATCATCCCAGTTTTTTTTGAGATTTTTTCGTCTAAAGATGAGATTTATGGCTGTCAGTGTAAATACGCTAAAAAAAACACGATAGAACAGTATGTCGAGGGAGGGATAAGAGGAAATAGGCTTTAAGGCCAGACTGAAAAATCCCCAGAGAAAAAAAGCTGAAAAAGCGGCAAAGTAGTAGTTGTATTTTTTCATTGCAAAGTAAAATTCGGTACAAAGATATGAATTTCTAAAGCTAATGAAATGTATTTAATTAAGGGCGTTTTGCTCATTTTCAACAGAAGCGTACGTTGTAGCAGCTTAAAAAAAATATAAAGTGGCAGCAAACCATACGTTTTTGGTGCGTAAAGTTTACGGAACAAATTAAATATTATATTTTTGTTCAAAATAAAACGAAGAATGAAACGATTTATAGGGATTTTATGTTGCGCAATTGCTTTTTCAGCTTGTGATGATGGAGATTTAGTAGTAGATACAATTAATTTTGATGAAATAACTACAAGCACTTGTGGAGAAGCAAACAATTTACTTTTTAAACTTAAAGGCAGTGAATCTTTGATTTTAAATGTTCCTGCTGCAACTTTTAAAGAAGATGCCACAGCAGAAGATACTCCAATTAAATTAGATATCAATAAGACAAACCAAGTGGTGTATAATTTTTATGACGGTAAAGTGACTTCTGATAATATCTGCGATTTGATTCCTCCGGCAACTCCTAAGGTAAAAACGCAATGGAACGCTTCCTCAGGGATTATCCAAATAACAACAGAAACTGTAAAATCATCAAATGAGACTGATAACAGTACAAAAATAACGGGTTATAAGCATAATATTATTTTTAAAAACATCACATTTGCCAAAGGTGACGGTACTACTCAGTTTTATGAAAGCTTTATATTCGGCGATTATTTGAAAACGATAACTCCATTGCCATTGACTTTTGATCAGACATTATCTCTTTGTGACAGCGGTTTGGTTTATGAATCCAATGCCACCGAATCGTTAACACTTAAAATTGATCCGGCATTAATTCTTAATGAAGTTACACCTGCAGATAAGCCAAGAACAGGAACAATAGGATCTGTTAAGAATATATTGGTTTACCGCTTGTTTAATAGCGTTGTGACTTCAGATTATTTTTGTGCAGCAACGGAACCGACAGTGCCAACAGTTAAGGAAGAATGGTTAGGAAAAGCTGGAGCTATTATTGAAGTTACCACTACTACAGTTACTGCTAATACTTTTAAACATACTATAGTTTTAAAAAAGGTTAGCCTTGAAAAAGGCAATAGCAATTTCTTATTGGGAGATAAATACTTATATGGAGAGCTGCAGACTATTAAACCATAAAGTGAAAAAACAAAACAAAAAAACGCCAATGCTTATTTTTTAGCATTGGCGTTTTTTTAGTTACAAAGCGAGAGTTGCTTATTTGTTCTGTTTAAAGTAAACTTCGGTGGCACCTTGACCATATTTTTGATAATTGGCATCCTGAAAAACGATATTGTCATAACGCCCTAAAAGAAAATCCAATTCGGCTTTCAAAATTCCTTCTCCCACTCCGTGAATAAAAACAATTTTCGGAATCCGGTTGCGGATAGCAAATTCAATATGGCGCTGGGCAGTTTCTGCCTGCAGTGTCAAAATATCATAATTGGACATACCGCGTTTATTGGGTACCAATTTTTCGATATGCAGATCAAATTCTGGAACAGGCAATTCATTTTTGTCTTTTTTCTCTTTTACAAAACTGCGCGGTTTCGGGATTTCCTTTTCCTTTTTTATTTCATTGATATTAATGCCTTTGATTCCTTCCATCAGATTGGCGGATTCGCCAATTTTAATAAGTTCGCTGGAAGCAAAATTCATTACAAAACCATCTGCAGTTTCGATAGTAACTACACCATCTTTTACTGATAAAACAATACCGTCTACTGCTTCATCCAGCACCGAAACTTTATCTCCTTTATTGAACATCGTCTTCGTTATTATCTTGATTATCTTGGTTTTTACTTGGAGTTTTGCTGCTTAAACGCATCATTCCCATCATGAAAATGACAATGGCAACCACCATTACATATACATTTTTATCGGCACTTGTTTGTTCGTAGAACGCAACGCCAATAGCTAGAGCCATTATCAGAATTACAAATTTTTTCATATATAGATAATATTTGTTTTTTTATTGGAATATGGAATTCGCATAGTTGATATTGGTGTTTGCGAACCCAATTAGGTTCATGCTCATTTCATCATTTCATTTTCAGGCTTCAAAAATACTAAACTTTAAGAGAGTATTGTTGAAAGCTGTATAAAAATAATGGCGCATCTCCTTGTGAAAAATTGCGTTCGTTCCTCTCTTATTTTCACAAGGAGTCGGGCTTTTGGCTTTATCTTTATTTTTTTAAAGGAAAAAAATAAAGGATATCACCGCAATCCCTTACGCAAAGGACTTCGAGAGAATAAATGTTCTTAAAGACCGAAATGCCCTAGCCCTGATTGCTTCACCAGTTCACTGTCGCTCGTATGAAGTGGAAATCCTTGCTGGCCGTCTCGTCCCAAAAGACGAGAGGCCAGCAAGATTGCAGCGGATAGCAGGACACGAGCGAAGCGAACTGACGAAGTAAATAGCTCCTAATTATTCACCTTATTTATTCCAGTCAATTTTTCTTGAAAAGTACATTACAGCGGCCAGTATGCAGAATAAACCGATGCTTCCTACTAATAAAGCGTAGTTTTCCAATTGGATAATGACGTAGATAAAAGTGTATAATCCTGTGAGTGAGGCGGCGATAAACAGCCGAAATTTGTGTCCTTTTAGGATGGAAACGGAATACAGCGATATCAAGGTGATTACTGCCACCGCTGCAATCAGATAAGCTTTCATAAAACTGCTGTGCTCGGTGATGGAAATAAGCAGGGTGTAAAATAGAATGAGTGCCAAACCAATCATTGAATATTGGAAAATGTGAATTCTGATTTTGCTGATCGATTGGATTAGAAAGAAAATTAAAAAGGTTAGGCCAATTACGAGAAAGCCATATTTTGCTGCTCTTTCGTTTTGCTGATATTGGTTTACCGGAATTACAAAATCGACTCCAAAGGCATAGGTTCCTAAATCTGGCAGAATTTCGAAGAATTGCTGTGAAAAAGCTCTGTTGATATGCAGGATTTTCCAGTTGGCTGTAAAGCCGTTGGCATCGATTTTTTTGGTTTTATCATCCGGAAGAAAATTGCCTGTAAAACTTGGCGAACTCCAGTTGGACTGCATGCTTAGCTGCGTGGTTTTACCAATAGGCACCATTTTTATCTGTTTGCTTCCATTATAAGTGATATCAAAACTAAAGTTGGTTTTATCTGTTTTTAAAATGCTTTTCAGGTCAATAAAACCAGTTTCTAGAGCTTGCGTAGAATCGTTTGCATTGGTGCTGTAAACAGGCTCGAAAGTAAATTTTGCACCGCCAAGATTGATTTTTACTTCGTCTTTGATGCCCTTTAAATTGGTGGTTTTGATCAAAATTGTGGCTTTGTTCCATTGAATGACTTCGGCAGGAATGTTTTTGCTGCTAAAATCGGGCTGAATGTAATGGCCTTCAAAATTCATTTTGGAACTGTAAACAGCCGATTCGTAATTGTTTCGGTTAAGAACTTTGGTCGTTACATTGGATTTGGCTTTTAGATCTTCGGGAAAGAAATAAGCGTATTTTGTAATTGCTTTTCGCTGTTTGACAGTTTCATTTGTTTTTTGATTGATGGATAAGGTTTCGTCAAAAGTGGTGTAAGGGACTTTTAATATAGGTCCGTAGAAATAGACGCTTTCTCCCCATTTATCATTGATTTCGGTAATGACTTCTTCCTGGCGAAACGAACGTTCGGTTATCAGGTTTTTGACAAATTCCAGCGGAATCAGCAATACTAAAGTTAATATCACAACCATAATCATTTTGGCGGTATTGGATTGAAAAAAGGGTGTTGGAGTTGGGTTTTGATTTTCTGTTGTTTCCATGTTTTTTGTTGTTAAAGGTTTTTGATTAAAAAGGTGAATTGGCAAATGCCAAGTAAAATAGTGTACCCAAATACAAGAACGCTATTGGAATATTACTTAATAGTATTAAAATTTTTATCCCAATATATTTCCGTTCTTGTGGCCGAATGTAAAAATGATAGAGCAGGTGAGAGAACATAATAATGTTGAGAATACTTGCCAGCACAATGAATATAAATCCAATAATTAGAATAAACGAATTGTCTTGCAGTGTTAGAAAAAGTATGAAAAACAGGGTGCCGATTGCAAAGCAACTAAGAGCAAGTTCCGTAGAAGCTCTGCCTTCAAAAGGCTCTTCTTGAATTAGGGTAGTTTCCATGATTTATTGGTTTATAGTTGAATAGATTTTTTTTAAGGATAAAAACAGATAGATGTAGACTCCAAAATAAAAAGAGAACAACAAAGCATGAGCAGATGATAAGGAGACTAGTGTAGCGCGGATTATTTCAAATGGATTACTGATAATATCCCAGCTATTGTATCTGAGGATTCTGCCCAAGTAAATACCTATGCCGCACAAAAAACAGATTGCTGGCATTAATAAATTGGTGATTAGAGTCGAAGTGTAGGTTTTTATAATGTTTTCAAATTCTATCAGTGAAATAATGCCAAGTGAAAATCCAATTAGTGCGTATGAGCTTATGACCACCAAATCAAACCAAAATAAATGGTTGCTTGATTGCGATAAATGAATCAAATCGGTAAGAATGTAAAACGAATTTGGCAGAAAAAGAAGCCAAAGAATTAGCAGGGAGAGTGTCTTAATTTTGTTTTTTTGAATGGTAATTTGAGTTTTCAAGCAGCTGATAAAAAGATATGGAACGAATGCCAGAAACAGATTCCAAACTAAAAAAAAGAGATAAATGGTATTGGTTAGCTTGGTTCGGATAACGAGCAAAATCAGGCAGTAAATTGTAAATAAAAGCAAGACGCTGTTAATTTTTCGGTTACTGTTGAATAGTTTGATGATGAACTGCATAGTTTTAGATTTTAAAAGTTTTGATTTGAATCTGGAATGTTTTTATTTTAAAAAGTACTTTGAATTTCAAAGTTTAAAATTAAAAAAAGAGTTTAATGTTTCTGTATTAATTTTTCGAGTGCATTGATATGGTCTTGGAATGCTTTGCGCCCATTTTTGGTTGCTCTGTAGCTTGTATTTGGTTTTTTTCCTATGAATTGTTTTTCAATACCAATGTAATTTTCCTGTTCCAAGGCTTTGGTATGACTGGCTAAATTACCGTCGGTAACGCCTAATAACTCTTTCAAAGTACTAAAATCGGCCGACTCATTGACCATCAAAACGGACATGATTCCCAGTCGGATGCGATGATCAAAAGCTTTATTGATATTTTGAATAATATTTTTCAAATCTTAGTAAGTGTCTATTATCGTGGTTACTATTTTGGATTGTTCCAGGTTTGACGGCGCTATAACATTTTCCTCGAGCGGGATTTTATTACCGTATCTTTCTGCTAATATTGCTTGAACCCGGATGTCTTTTAAATTAAAATCTTTCAATTTTTGTAATGGACATAATTCGATTCCAGCTCCGTTTTTGTATATTTTCCATATCAGTTCGGAGCAGTATATTTTATCATCGGACCATTCGAAGTATAAATCATAATCTTTGTTGTTTAATGAATTTCCATAGGCTTTCATTTTTTGCAGTGTTTGTGCATTTAGGATTTTGGATGCATTTTTTAATCGGGTAACTACAAAATGATTTTCTTTTCCATGAGTAATCCAGTCTTCTAGAGGTGTATATTTTACTGGCTGTACGGCTTCAAAAACATACTTTTTTCCTTTCTCAATAAAAATAATACCGCAATGAGAAAATTTAGAGTTGGTTGCTATCCGAACCGCTTCGCATTGCTTGGATTGTGAAGTTTGAAAAATCATATCGCCTTCTTGAGCCTTATCTAGCAAATTTTCTGGACGGGTTCCAAAAAGGATATTCCCAAACATCGAATTGGCAACGAACAATGCGCAGCCAAAACTCATGAGAAAGGTGATTATAGCAAAAAGATATTTCATTTTTTTCATTTCTGTGCTTTTTGTTGCCATGCGTTATGTCGGGATTCTCTATGTTATATTTTATCTGAAATTGGTATTCTGCAGTTTTAATTTTAATTCCGATCGTACTTAAAGTGCATCATACTTCCATAAATAATATGGCAAAGCCCAAAACCCAATGCCCAAAATTCCAATCCATATCCCGAAAATTCGGTTGCAAAAAGTCCTATTATGATAATCGTGATGCCTAGGTAACGTACATCTCTTAAGGTATATTTGCTCGCATTTACGCAAGATAAACCATAAAAAATAAGGGTTACAGGAGCTATTAAACCGTAACTTCCGTTTCGCAGTAATAACAGTCCGAAAACTCCTCCGGTAACTAGCGGAATCAGGAAGTTGATTAACATTCTTTTGGAAGAAGAATTCCAAGCTGTTCCGCCTTCTTTTTTTACTTTATTAATTGTGAGCATCAATGCTGTTCCAACAGATAAAAACAAAACGCCAAAAGCAGTTAAGACAAGCATTTTGAATGTATTGCTTTCCAAAGTGATAATGTCGCTGTTGTGATTTTGGATTAATTCATGGCCAATATAGGCACCAATCAAAGCGTAAACCCCAGCCAAAATTCCAGACAAACCACTCAATGAGATAAACTGTGTGGATCTGTTCATCATATTTTTGATGTCACTGATGTCTTGTAAATATTTTTCTTCCATATATAAAGTACTTTGAAATACAAAGTAAGTGATAAAATTTAAGAAATGCAATACTTTTTTGATTATTTTTATTGAATGAAACTCACAGACGAATATATCTATAGGCAGCCAGAAAAGTATCAAGCGATATTGATGCATTTAATTAGCGTGTTTGAAATGGAAATCCCTGAATTAGTATTGCTTTTTAAATGGGGATTCCCTTATTTCTATTATAAAAAAAGAATGTTTTGTTATTTGTCAGTTAACCATAAGCAGGGATTTGTGGATGCGGGTTTTGCAAGAGGATTTGAATTGACAGGAAACCAAGAGCGTCTTATCGGCGAAAAAAGGAATACTGTAAAATCGTTGCGTTATTATAATTTAGAGGATATTGATAATGTTATTCTGACTGATGTGATAAAAGAAGCTGTTACTTTGTATAAATAAAAAAAATCTCCCGAAGGAGATTTTTTTTATCTGATAAGAAGATTTATAATCTGAAGATACCGCCAAAAGAAATAATAGTTTCTCCATACCAAAAGTGATGCTGTGCGTGATCATCGGTATAAGTAGTTCTTACGTCAGTCATATTGATATAACCGCCTTTTAATTCGGTTAGCATATAAAAATGCTTAAAAAAAGTGAAATTTAAACCTGCATCTGCAGAGAATCCATAACCCGAAATATGAAACTCATCATGTCTTTGTTTTCCAAGAACGGTAGCATCTGTTCTTGGTACTAATATTCCCATACCAAGCCCTTGAGTGAAATTCAGCTGAAAAATATCAGTATTTCTAATACCAAATAATGAAGAAATATCAACATAATGAGCTGCTTCGGTAAAGACATAATTTAATCCATTGGTATGCTCAAACTTTAAAAATTTTCCATCAGACAAATCTACTGATTTATTGTTGTAGATTCCGTTGAATTGAGAACCGGCTTCAGTTGAAGGCAGATTAATGTTTCCATTAATCATGGCAGTCTGATTTTGAGTCATCACATATTTCATGTGATCGATCCCAATAGAAACATTAAACTTGTCGTGAAAGAAATATCCAACCTTCCAATTGGTCTGAGATGAAGTTAAACTTCCTGGTTTAATATAATCGATATTCCATCCTTTTGGTAAATCATGCGATTGCGCATTTTCTACAGTAAAATTATACCCTTCTCCTTCAAAATGAATATCAGAAGTAGTGTAGTAACTTCTATTTCCTCCCCAGTGCGCAAAGAATTTTCCTTTGTTGTGTGCAGTGTACAATTCTGCAGTTGGAGCATTGTTTTGGGCAAAAGCATTAACAGTAAGAAAAAGAACTAAAAAAGCAGTATATAAAAAATTTGTTTTCAATGTCTTTAAATTTGATTAATGATTTTTATTTTATGTGAGAGTATTTTATAATCTAAAGATTCCTCCAACAGCAATGATTCTTTGGAAAAAGAAAAAGTCTTGCGAAGCTTTATCATCGTTACTTGCAGTAGTTCTAATATCTTGCATATTGATGTATCCACCTTTTAGCTCACCTTGAATATAGAAATATTTGAAGAAAGTAAAGTTAATTCCCGCTTTTGCAGATAAGCCGTAACCAGAAACGTGAAAATCATCATGACGTTCTTTTCCTAAAACAGTTGCATTTGTTTTTGGGTATAAAAGTCCTGCACCTAAACCTTCAGTTAAATTAATTTGAATTTTATCTGTATTAGGCAAACCAAACCATTTCGAAATATCGTCATGTCTTGAAAATTCTGTATTAACGTAGTTCAAACCATCCGTGTGTTCGTACATTAAAAAAGCAGGAATACCTTGCTGAGTAGTACCTTTCTCAAAACCACCTTCCTGAGCACCATTTTGAGACATATCTACAGGTGTATTATTATAAACTCCGTTGTAATAAGATCCAGATTGATCAGCAGGTAAATTAATATAACCAGTTACATTAGCCGTTTGAGCTTGGCTCATTACATACTTCATGTGATCCCAACCAATAGCAACACTGTAATGGTCGCTAATGAAATATCCCATTCTAAAGTTAGTTTGCGGAATTGTCATGTTAGCAGGATTCACGTAATCAACATGCCAACCTTTTGGTTTGTCGTGAGCAACCATGTTATCAACTGTAAAGTTGTAATCTTTTCCTCTGAAGTTCACATCAGATTTAGTATAACTTTCTCTGTTTCCACCCCACGAAACGAAGAATTTTCCTTTGTTATGGGTAGTATATCTTTCCTTTTTTATAGGGTCATTCTGTGCGAATGTATTAATTGAAATAAATAAAATTAATATAATGGAGTATAAAAATGTTTTCAATGTATTGGTATTCTATGTTAAAATTAAAATTGGTTTATGGTTTTTCTAATGGCAACCAATTTATTCATCAATGGTTCAAAGTAATCTAAATGCAGCATATTAGCGCCATCGCTTTTAGCATTAGCAGGGTCAAAATGCGTTTCGATAAAAATACCATCAACGCCAACAGCTATACCTGCTTTGGCAACAGTTTCAATCATATCAGGTCTACCTCCGGTAACGCCTGCTGTTTGGTTAGGCTGCTGTAAAGAATGCGTTACATCTAGAACTGTGCTGGCATACTGCTGCATGGTAGGGATGCCTCGGTAATCTACAATCATATCTTGATAACCAAACATAGTTCCTCTGTCTGTTACTATTACGTTTTGATTGTTGCAGTCTAATACTTTTTGAACGGCATGTTTCATGCTTTCAGGACTCATAAATTGCCCTTTTTTCAAGTTTACCACTTTTCCAGTATTGGCAGCAGCCACAACTAAATCGGTTTGACGAACAAGAAATGCAGGAATTTGCAAAACATCTACATACTCTGCAGCCATAGCAGCATCTTCGTTAGTATGAATGTCAGTTACAGTTGGCACGCCAAAAGTCTTGGATACTTTTTCAAGTATTTTAAGTGCTTTTTCATCACCAATTCCAGAGAAACTGTCAATTCTGGAACGGTTCGCTTTTTTAAAAGATCCTTTGAAAACATAAGGGATTTGTAGTTTATCAGTAATGTCAACCAATCGCTCGGCGATTCGCATTGCCATTTCTTCGCCTTCTATAGCACATGGACCAGCAAGCAAAAAGAAGTTACCGCTCTCAGTATGTTTGATTTGAGGTATATTTTGTATGTTCATATTGTGTTTTTTTTGAAAGTGCAAATGTAGTTTGAATTTGCGGTTTCCGAATTAGATTTTGTATTTATTTTTACAAGTGCCAAAGCTATAATCAGGAGCCGAACTTCTATAAAAATAAAAGTATAAAGAAGTAATGTTGGCTAGAACAGTAAGAGTTATAATTCTAATTTTTTCAGGCTAAGACCAACTGGAACCATCAGCTGACCTCTCTCGTAAATGTTCAGATATAAAATAATCGGAGTTTTTAAGCCTTTCCATTTTAACTCATATACGTCAAGAAAGCCGGCTCCCATGTCACTTGTTTTAGTTGGAAACGGGCAGCAGTTTTCTAATTTGGTAAAAGTTATTTTTTCGCCCTTTGGCCCCGCCAGAGCATTAAGGAAATATCGCTGGTTGATTGTGTCGTTCTTTGTGCCTCCATAAAAGATGTTGATTGGGTAATCTTTATTATAGCCATATTTTTTGTCTTTGCTGTAGACTGTAATTACAAATGCATTGTTTTTTACTACAGGTACTGGTGCTGAATTGTCTATGTTTTTTAGAGAAGATTTAATGCTTCCGCAAGAAGCCATAAGCAGGGCTAAGGTAATGAATAAGATTATTTTTTTCATTTTGGTGGTTTAAAATTTTAAGTGATGCGATTCTACTACAAATATAAAAAGAACTTTACTCGATTATCAAAATCTAATCAGAAACCGCATAAAATTTTGTCAAAAAACAGATGAATGGATAGATATGTCAAAATCCTTTATATTTGTAATCAAAATAATTAAAATATGAATCCAATATTTCAAACATGGCCATGGTATGTTTCGGGCTTTTTAATAGGGATGGTGATGCTCGCACTAATCTATTTTGGAAAGAATTTTGGAATGTCTACCAATCTTCAATCGTTGTGTTCCATGACTGGGTTAGGAAAGCGTATTGCTTATTTTGATTTTGACTGGAAAGCAAACAGATGGAATTTTGTTGTAGTTCTTGGTGCTATGGCGGGAGGTTTTGTTGCTGTACATTTTATGAGTGATCCGTCTAATGTTTCAATTAACCCGCAGACAATTGCTCAGCTTTCTCAACTGGGAATTGATGCCCCCGATGGCCAGTTAATGCCAAAAGCTTTATTTGGAGAACAGATTTGGCAATCTCCCAAAAGTATTCTGATACTTCTAGGTGGCGGAATTTTGATTGGTTTTGGAACTCGTTATGCTGGCGGATGTACCTCTGGACACGCTATTTCGGGATTGAGTAATCTGCAGTTGCCTTCTTTGAAAGCGGTAATTGGTTTCTTCATCGGCGGATTGATTATGGCTCATTTTTTATTACCCTTATTATTTTAGATTATGAACGTATTAAAATATTTTTTGGTAGGTTTCCTTTTTGGAATCGTGTTAACCAAGTCTGAAGCGGTTTCCTGGTACCGTATTTATGAAATGTTTCATTTCCAATCTTTCCACATGTACGGAATCATTGGGGTTGCTGTTACGACTGGAATCTTAGGGATCCAAATTATAAAAAGAAAAAACATCAAAGATATCAAAGGTTTGCCAATTGAAATTCAGGAAAAAGATAAAGGCACTGTCAGATATTTAATTGGAGGGATTTCGTTTGGTTTAGGTTGGGCATTGGTGGGTTCTTGTCCGGGACCAATTTTTATATTGATTGGAGCAGGATTTTTGCCAGTAATCATTGTACTTATTGGAGCATTGATTGGGACTGTTATCTATGGTGCTTTAAAAAGTAAACTGCCTCACTAGGGCTGAATAGTACTGGGCCTAAAGTTTAATAATTTTTTAGGTTATTTGCGGTTAAGCAGCTACAAATTAAAATGACTAAAACTTTGTAATCATTTTAATTTGTAGCTTTTTTTGCTAAGTTAATATTATTTAAATCTGGAATTTATTGTAATAAAAAAGCCTATTCAAGATTGTACTTCTTGAATAGGCTGATAAAAACTCATTTTTGGAATGGTTCGGTTCGTCGTAACTTAGATTATTTCAGCGCTCAAACCAGCTTCTAATAATCCGGTGCATTGTATTTTCAATTTATCATATTCACCAGTTTTTACTGTACATTTTCCGTTGAAATGAACTATAAGTGAACATTGTTCTGCTTGAATTGGTGTGTGGTCGCAAACACGAACTAAAGTATTGATAACATGGTCAAAAGTATTTACATCGTCATTGTATACTATGATTTCGCTGTTCATAGAAGTAACTTCCTGCTCTCTTCTTTTTTCTTTTACTTTTTCTATTGTACTCATGCTTTTAGGTTTTTGTACATCGTTAATTTAAAGAATTGTACTAATTTACGTATTTTAATGATACCCAGTTATTTTTTAGGAACTTTTTTACATAGGTTAGCCCTTTTTCTGAGCAAGAAGCATCAATATAAGGAATGTCTTCTTCGTAGAAACCGCTAAATAATATTGTTCCCTTTGGGTTCAAACTGTCTACATAGCTTTGCATGTCATTCAGCAAAATATTTCTGTTGATGTTAGCTATGATTAAATCATATTTTTTGTCTTTCAATAAGGCAGCATCTCCTTCATAAACGGTTATATGTTTACAATTATTGCGCTCGGCATTTTCGATAGAGTTCAAATAACACCAGTTATCAATATCAATTGCATCAATAGGCTGAGCTCCTTTCATTTCTGCAAGTATTGCCAAAATTGCTGTTCCGCAACCCATGTCTAATGTTTTCATTCCTGTGACATCTGTTTCCAGCAAATGCTGAATCATCATGTGTGTAGTCTCATGGTGACCAGTTCCAAAACTCATTTTGGGTTCAATTACAATGTCATATTCGGCATCAGTTTTTTGGTGAAAAGGGGCTCGAACATGGCAATTTCCTTCTACATCAATAGGTTCAAAGTTTTTTTCCCATTCTTCGTTCCAGTTTACCTGCTCGATTTCTTCGTAGTTATAATTGATTTTAAATTCTTCTGAATGCAGTATCTGAATGTCATCCAGTATCATTTCATCCCAAAGATCTTTTTGGACGAAGGCCGAAATTCCAGTTTCGGTTTCGGTAAAGCTTTCAAATGCTTTTTCCCCTAATTCTGCGATTAATATCTCCGATCCCAGTTCTTTAGGTTCTATGGTAAAATGATACCCTATATAAATGTTTGACATGTTTAAATTTTTTGCAAATATAATGATATAAGATGCATTCCTTTTTTGAAATTTAAAATATTTTAAGTTATTGCTTATTGACTTGATTTTGAAAAAAGCTTTTTCCTGTTTTCTGTTTCAGCATATAGTTCACAATAATATTTTGTAAATGAATTAATTGTCTTTTTATTGATCTGAAGATATTGGACTAAAACTTCTTTTAGGTCTGAATTATACTTTTTTTGGATGATATAAAATATGATTTTTATCATGTTTTTAAAAAT
This sequence comes from Flavobacterium sp. P3_A6, assembly GCF_056403035.1. Taxonomy (NCBI): domain Bacteria; kingdom Pseudomonadati; phylum Bacteroidota; class Flavobacteriia; order Flavobacteriales; family Flavobacteriaceae; genus Flavobacterium; species Flavobacterium sp. P3_A6. The sequence goes on from NZ_JBFUGG010000004.1 coordinate 208,629, forward strand.
ATAACTATCTGAATAACAGATAATTAATAGCTAAAATATAATGTTTTTGTTTTATATTTTTTTATATTTGTACTACTGTTTTAAGTAGTAGTTTGAAGCAGTACTATTTTAATAATCAAATTAATAAATCTATTATGAAAAAAGTTTTTATTTATACCGTGGCAGCACTGTTTTTTGTTGTATTGGGACATGCACAGGATATAAAGCAAGTAAAGGATGCTATCGATGCAGAACAATATGAAAAAGCAAAAAATATTTTAGAAACGATTACAGCATTAAAACCTACTGATGGCTATGCAAAATTTCTTTTAGGAAATGTTTGCTTGTTAATAGGCGATCAGGAAAAAGCCAAAAAACATTTTGATGCAGGGATTACCTATTCTTCCAAAGGAAATTTCAATTACATAGGATTGGGAAATATCGCATTAGATAAGGGAGATGCTGTCGAAGCTGAAAAATATTTTGCTCTTGCAACTAAAAATAGCAGTAAAAGGGATTTAGATGAAAAAGTGTTTATAGGTAAAGCTTATACTTTTTCTGAGCACCCGGATTATCAAAAAGCAATTGAGATTTTAAGCAAGTCGAGAGAGATTGATCCCGCTAATACTGACGTTTTATTGGCCTTGGCAGATGCTCATAAATTGAACAAAAAACAAAATGAGTCATACGAGTGTTATCGTGAAGCTTTTCGATTGAACAATACTTTGTTGAGAGCAAAAATGGGATTGGGAACATTGATCAAAAACGCTCACAATTTCCCAGCAGCATTAACTTCCTTTGACGAAGTAATTGCATTAAATCCAAATTATGGACCAGTTTATCGTGAGCTGGCTGAGACACAATACCTTTGGGCTTTAAATGATGCCAGAAGGTATGATGAGCATATCTCAAAAGGATTGGTTTTCTATGAAAAATACATGTCTTTGACGGATTATTCTTTAGATTCCCGTATGCGTCATGCTGATTTCCTTATTTTGGCGACTGATTATAAATCCCTTGAAAAAGAAGCTAATGAAATGAGCAAACTGGATAATGTTAATCCAAGAATATATCGTTATTTAGGGTATTCAGCTTATTATAATAATAATTTTGACACCGCAATAAGTTCGTTACTATCGTTTGTTTCAAATACTTCAAACCGTGTTATCGGCAGAGATTATTTTTATATTGGCGCCGCAAAATTGAGTAAAGGATTGAGTGCGGTTCCTGTTGACAATACATTGATTAGCGATGCAATTTCAGATTTTAAAAAATCATTTGAAATGAGTCCTGCTGTTGCTGCCGAACTTCCGGAGCAGGCTAAAAAATTATATGAGAAAAAATTATACGCTGATGCTGCTTCCGTTTATGAAATAGGGATTGCCAATACAGAGACAAAATCCTATTTAATGGATAATTTCTTTTTTGCTTCATCAGTTTATTGGTCTTATTATAATGCCGAAAATTTAAATCCGCAACAGATTGAGCTATTAAAAAAAGCTGATGCTTCTTTGGATGTAATTATTCAGGCCTCACCATCAACTCAAGATGCTTACCTTTTTAAAGCGAGAATACAGGTCTTGCTTAAAAATGATATCCTTGTGGCAAAAAATTATGAAGATTTTATAGAGGCCGCTAAAAAGAAAAGTGCTGATGAATTGAGCACCAAAGGGATGAAATCTAAATTAATAGAAGCCTATAATAATTTGGGGGTTATTTATGCAGCCAATGATAAAGTAAAAGCAAAAGATACTTTTAATAAAACATTAGGGATTGATCCGGCTAATCAATATGCAGTGGATCAGCTAAAGTCATTGCAGTAAAGGTTGATTTATTTGATTATTGAAAAACCAACGGCATTCAGCCGTTGGTTTTTTTATTGATCATAGGTTGGAGTTTATGTACTGCAGTCAATGTCAAACGCTTTTAGATTAAAAAAACAGATTCTTTGTTTGCTGCTATTGACAAAAAACAGCGAGTTTTTTTGTGAATAAAATGAGTTCTAATGTAATCTGGTTGCTTCCTAACAGTTTATCCACATAATAATTCAGATAATTTGATGCGTAAAATGGCACTTTAACTTTAAGGTTTTTAGGTTTAAAATATAAAAGAATTAGTATTAAATTTGGTGAAAAATAATAATTGTATAGGTAATGAAAAAAGCAATTTTAATTTTCTTTTTATCTGTGGTTTTGGTTAGCAGCAGAGGGATAAAACCTGACGTAATACGCTCATTCTGTTATTGGAAAACCAATCATGAAGCTAGCCAAACCGATGATTCGCTTGCAAAATCGATGCAGCTGAACCACATGTACGTCCGTTTTTTTGATGTAGACTGGAACCCTTATGCAAGTGAACCATTGCCTGTAGCTACTATACGTTCTGTGAATTGGGATATGGAGAAAATGGAGATTACACCGAGTATCTTCATTACTAATGAAGTATTGCTTTTGGCTAGTAAAAGGCAATTGGACTCGCTGGCAAACAGAATTAGGAAAAGAGTTGGCAGCGTACTCGAGGAATACCAACAGGAACAGGCTCGGGTAAAGGCATACCAAATTGTTCAAAAAACATATAATTCCAGCGCTCAAGATCATAGAATTTGGCTCAATACTGATTCTGTTGCCAAAATAGAGAAGCAAAAAATAAAGCTGAACTGCAAGGAGATTTTGATTGATTGCGATTGGACAGAAAAGTCAAAGAAGAATTATTTTTATTTTTTGCAAAAGCTCAAAGTGAATTTCCCGCGATATGCTCTTTCGGCTACAATAAGGCTTTGGCAATACAAGTATAGGGATAAAGCAGGTATACCGCCAGTGGATAATGGGTTGCTGATGTGCTATAATTTAACAAGCCCTACGGATTATAAATCTAAGAATTCAATCGGAACCAGTAAAGAAGTTGAAGAGTATGTTGTTCAGGACGGATATAAATTACCGTTGAATTTTGCTTTACCGCTGTATAGTTGGTCAGTAGTTTTTAGAGGAAAACAGTTTAAGGGAATTTTGTCGGATTATGATGCTTTTGTGAAAGATACGGTTCGTTTTAAGAAAGTTAATGCAGATCATTACGTATTTCAAGATGATGTTTTGATTGGAGATACTTATTTTAGAAATGGTGATGAGATTAGGACGGAGAAAATTTCGGATGCCGAAATTAAAAAGATAATTGGAATACTGAAATCTAAAATTGTGGTAACGGATCAAACTAGAGTTACCTTTTTTTCATTTGATAAAAAATACATAAACGATTATGGAATTGAAACAATATCCAGTTATTATTCTCTTTTTTAGCCTTTTATTTTTTTTGTTTGGATTTAGCGGCGCTTTAGCCTGCGGCTGGTCGGAAAGTCCAGAGATTACCCGATTGGCTTTGTTTCGTGCGGAGCGAAAGGATTTTTTGAAGCTTCGATTTTTGACTTATTCAGCAGATAATTATGCGTCTCCAAATGTTTTTTCAAATCAGGACGAACTGCAAAATTGTCTTGAATGGCAAAAGCAATTGAGTATGGACATCAATCCAAATGACGTATATACCATTTTGTATGAAACGGATTCGGAGGTGTTTCAATCGGCTTATCAATCAAAAACATTGGGAAAAGTTTTTGCCAAAAACAGCTTTGTCGAGAAACTTTTGCTTCGCAAAAATAAAAAGTTTCTAGAGTATTTGATTTTTGCAAAAAAACTTGAGTACAACAATATAGGCGGAGGCAAGTGGGAAACTTGGAATAACTTAAATTATGGTTATGATAATGCAACTAAATTATTTGCAGATATAGGTGATTACAGCAAAATATTTAGTTCTGCCAATGATGGATTCCTGAAACGGCGTTATGCTTTTTTGCTGATGCGAATGAATTATTATGATGGAAATCCGCAGGAAGCAGTTCGATTGTATGATAATTATTTTGCTTCCAAACCCGATACGATTTTGACTCCTTGGGCTTTGTATTTTAGAGCGCTATGTACTGATGATCAGGTATTGCAAAATTACTATTTGAGTCAGGTTTTTGTTTCTTGCGATGAAAAAGCCAATGCCGTAATGCAGCATTATGACCGATCATTGACCACGCAAACTTTGGCTTTAGCCCAAAATGAAAATGAAAAAGGAAATATTATGGCATTAGAATGCATGCGTAATCCTTCGCCACAATTGGAAACATTAAAACAGATTTATGCATATTGCCCAAATTCAATTTATTTTAGTTTCTTGGTAGGCAGGGAGGTCAACAAACTCGAAGATTGGATTTTTACGCCAAAATATACCCAAAGCAGTCCTTCGGTAGTTTTTGATAATGAGGAATGGTATCAAGACTATGAGAAAGCCAAAGCTGAAAATTTGACTAAGGATATGCTGTATTTAAAAGATCTGAAGAAGTTTTTGATTGAAATTTTGAATTCGGCCAAAGGTGAACAAAAGGATTATCTGTGTTCGACTATTGCACAGCTGTGTTTTATTGATGATCAAATAGACTTGGGTAAAAAATATGTGGATTTGATTTCGGAAAATGCAAATGAGTCAATTGTTTTGCAGTCCAAAATTCAGTTAGCATTAGTGGCTTTAAAGCAAAAGAATATTGAGAGCGAAGCTACAAAAGAGCTGTTTTTTGAGTGTTTTAATTCGCTTGAAAAAGCGGTGGGAGAGGATCATAGCCTTTTTAAAAGCATATACAGTTTTTGCAGAATCGTAGCTCAAAAATATGCCGAAAAAGGAGATCAAGCCACAGCGGGATTACTGTTCATGAAATCGAACATAAGGAAGGATAATGATTATTTTTGGGATAACCCTTATTTTTATGCTTACTTAGGGTATTTTGACCGTTTTGCCAAGGTGAAAGATATTAATGATTTAATGGCTCTTATTGCCAAAAAAGATAAAACGGCTTTTGAAAAATACATTTGCGCCGGTACAACAAATACTGATCTCAATGTTTATAAGGATTTGAAAGGGACGATTGCTTTTAGGAATAATGACTTGCAATTAGCCTATCAAACCTTTGCTGAAATGCCGAAGGACTTTTGGAAAAAAAATTATGAGTTTAAGAATTTTTTAAATGAGGATCCCTTTTTTCCAAAAATACTGATAAGTACCAAGGAAAGAAAATTTGATTATGTTTTTAATAAAGCTGAATTTCTAAAAATACTTTTGGAACTTAAAGGGAAAAATACTGCCACAAGCAATTTAAAACTGGCTCACGCTTTTTTTAATGTTTCGTGTTGGGGGAATTCATGGATGATGGTTTCCTACGGCTGGAGCGGTTATTCGGGCGATAACTACTCTGATTATATTTATGGGGGGAATCGATCAGAGCGGGAAAAAAAGTTTCAAAGAGGAAATTATTACAATTGCAGTTTGGCCAAAATGTATTATCAAAAAGCGTTGTTTCTTTCCAAAAATAAAGAAGAAAAAGCATTAGCAAGTTTAATGATTTTTGAATGTGATTATGTTAGTTTTTCAGCCAAGGCTAATATATTGGGAGAAGAGAATCTGAGGTTTAAGCCAGGAGAGGAAATTTACAGTTTTAATTCGATGTATAAAAATACCCGAACTTTTAAGAAATACAATTGTCCATTGCTGCAGGATTTTATTCAATAGGAATTATTTGGTAAAAAAAAGCAGTGCAAAATAGTTTGCACTGCTTTTTGGTATTTAGGATTGCTTTTTAGATAGACGTTACAATTGTAATGAAATCTTTTGCATTAAGAGCAGCTCCGCCAATAAGACCACCGTCTACGTCTGGTTTAGAGAAGATTTCTTTTGCATTATCTGGTTTTACGCTTCCTCCGTAAAGGATAGTTACATCTTCGGCGATATCGCTTCCAAAGGCTTTGCGAACAGTTTCTCTGATGAATTCATGCATGTCTTGCGCTTGTTCTGGCGAAGCAGTTTCTCCAGTTCCAATCGCCCAAACCGGCTCATAAGCTAAAACGATTTTTTCCCAGTCTTTGGCTTCAATATGAAATAAGCCGTCTTTTAATTGGTTTTCAACGATATTGAAATGGTTTCCTGACTGACGGTCTTTTAATTCTTCACCAAAACAGAAAATTACTGTCAAATCGTGTTTCAAAGCTGTATTTACTTTGCTTGCGATAAGAGCATCAGTTTCGTTAAAAATCGCTCTGCGCTCAGAGTGACCTAAAATCACGGTGTTAACACCTATGCTTTTAATCATATCTGCAGATATTTCGCCTGTAAAAGCGCCACTTTCTGCTTGGTGTAAATTTTGTGCAGCAACTGCTATATTGGAGTGTGTTAAATTATCTACTGCTGAAGCTAAGTTTACAAACGTAGGCGCAACAATTACTTGTGCGGCAGTTTCAGCTGGAATTTGCGTTAATAATTCGTTTAATAATTCTTTTGTTTGTGCAGCATTTTTATGCATTTTCCAGTTTCCTGCAACAATCTTCTTTCTCATTTTTCTAGTATTTATGGTTTTGTGTAATATAATTTGTTCTGCAATTTCTTATTGCAGTTTTTTTAGAGTTTCATTAATTTGTGCAAAGTCGGTTTCTATTGCTCGGTAAATACCTATTTTTCCGGTTTTATCGATGATGATGTATCTCGGAATCCAGTCTAAGTCTATTGCGGTCCCAAAAGCTCCCTTCATGCCATCATTTGCCATAAAATGCAATCCTTTTAATTCGTGTTTTTCGATGCCTTGTTTCCATTTATCAGCGGTTTTATCCATAGAAAGAAATACATAGGAAACGTTCGGATTGCTAGCTTGAAGTTCTTTTAATTTTGGCATTGCCTTTACACAATCACCGCACCAAGAAGCCCAAACTTCTATTACAGTAGTTTTTCCTTTTTGTGTTTTTAGAATGTCTTGAAATTTAATCTGATTGCCATCTGAAGTTAATAAGGTTTCAGAAAGTGCTTTTTTTGAGAATTCAGTTTTTTGAGCTTGCGTACAGGAAAATGTTACAAAAGCAATAATTAAAAGAGCAATTTTTTTCATTTAAATTAAGTTTTCACAAAGTTAACCAAAGAATTGTAAATTAAGTAAGCAGATTTTATAATTTTATGATAAAAAACTTTAAAAACGGTTACAATATCGTTATAGTTAATATTTTTTTCTGTACTTGATTTTAATTATAAAGGTAAGTCAAAAAAAGCCTTGCAGAAATATCATTTTTTCCGCAAGGCTAATTTTTATGTTGAAAAAATGAAATTAGAATACTAAATCTTCGGTGTCGTTATAATGCACTTTTTGTTTTACGGTTCCTTTTTCAAGAATGACAAAACTTGGATTTGCTCTTTCGATTGTTTTTAAAGGAATAGCATCACAGAAATAAAAATCAAAAGTGATTCCATATTGTTTTTTGATTTTTGCGATTTCTTCTGGTGTCGAAGCTGTCATACCAATTACTTTGTATCCTTTTGCAAGAGCTTTTTTGTTGATAAGCTCTACTTTAGAAAGTCCGTCAGTATTGGCAAGCGCCAAATCATAGGAAACAATCATTAATAATTTAGGTTCTTGAAGAAGTTCTTCCTTATAATCAGATCCGTCTTTTTCCATTACAAAATCGTGAATAGGAGGAACATAGCCTTCGGTAATTACTTTGTCTTTTCTGTCTACAAAAGTGGCGCCTGCAGGGATATTTGCCAAATCTTTTTCTGTAAATTCTTTGTCAACGCCATTTACTTTGTAGATGAAAATCATTTCGACTACCGATTTTGGAGCACCTTCTGGAATTTCCATTCCTTTCTGGATATTATTTCCCACTTTGTATGCGCGAAAATCTTTTAAAGGCAGGTGATTGATGACCCAGTATCCCATAAATCCGCATAAAATAACGGATAAAACAGCAAGACTATTTTGGATTTTATTATTGAATAAAGGTTTTACCAATTTCATGTTTACAAACAGAATCAATATGAAGAACAATAAAACAATATCTTTTGTAAAGGATTGCCAAGGTGTAAGATGCAATGCATCGCCAAAACAGCCACAATCTTTTACCACATCAAAATATGCGGAATAAAAGGTTAAGAAAGTGAATTTTATGATTAAAAGCAATAATAGCCAGATCGTTAATTTAGATTTGAAACCAATGAGCAGCATTACGCCCAAAACAACTTCTAAGATTACTATAAATAGTGCTATTGCCAAAGTAAATGGTACAAAAAACGGCATATTGAAAACTGGTTCACTAAAGTATTCGGCCAGTTTATAAGAGAAACCAACAGGGTCATTTAGTTTTATCAATCCTGAGATTATGAACAAGACTCCAACAAAAATTCGGGAGAATTGGGTGAGAATGTTTTTCATTTTTAGGGTTTGTTTTATAGTTTGAGAAGCTTTAATTTAGGATATTATGAATTATTTTTTGTTCATCAAAATCAAAGCAAAAATGGAATAATTTATCATATCCTGATAATTGGCATCAATTCCCTCAGATACGATTGTTTTTCCTTTATTGTCTTCAATTTGTTTTACTCGAAGCAGTTTTTGCAGGATCAGATCAGTAAGTGAACTTACACGCATTTCACGCCAAGCTTCCCCATAATCGTGGTTTTTGTTTTCCATCAATTCTTTGGTCAAAGCTACTTTGGCATCATACAATTGGGTTGCTCTTTCTGTTTCCAAATCAGGCTGATCTACTACGCCCAATTCCAATTGAATCAAAGCCATAATCGAATAATTGATAATGCCAATGAATTCACCAGTTTCATCTTCGTCTACTTTTCGGATTTCATTTTCCTGTAAACTTCTTATTCTTTGTGCTTTTATGAAAATCTGATCGGTTAGCGAAGGAAGTCTCAAAATACGCCAAGCACTGCCGTAATCTTTCATTTTGTTGATAAAAAGTGTGCGGCAAATGGCAATTACCTTGTCATATTCTTGTGAAGTATTCTTCATTATTGGTGTATATTTGTATAAAATTGCTCCAAAAATAAGAATAATTTTTTTGAATGCAGAACTTTAAGTTTCTAAAACCATATTGGGATGACTATAAATTGTAAAGGACAGCTTATTGATTTGTCCACACCAAAAGTAATGGGGATTTTGAATGTGACACCTAATTCTTTTTTTGACGGTGGCATGTATAAAAGTGAAAAAGAACTTTTGAACCGAACAGAAAAAATGCTCAATGAAGGAGCCACTTTTATTGATGTAGGAGCATATTCAAGCAAACCTAATGCCGAGTTCGTTTCGGAGGAAGAGGAAATTTCGAGAATAATTCCTGTTGTGAATCTGCTTCAAAAATATTTTTCTGAGATTATTTTATCAATTGATACTTTTCGTGCTGGAGCTGCAAAGATTTGTATTGAAAATGGCGCAGCAATAATCAATGATATTTCGGCTGGGCTATTAGATGATAAAATGCTGGAAACTATTGCGAAATTTCAGGTTCCTTATATTATGATGCACATGAAAGGAACACCGCAAACGATGCAGAATTTTACTCATTATGAAGATATATTCAAGGAAATGCTGTTCTATTTTTCGGAACGAACAGCAGTGGCAAGATCTTTTGGAATAAATGATCTGATTGTGGATCCAGGCTTTGGTTTTGCTAAAACATTGGATCAAAATTATGCTGTAATGCAAAAAATGGAATTGTTTCAAATGCTTGAATTGCCTTTGCTGGTCGGAATTTCCAGAAAATCAATGATTTATAAAACATTAGAAATAAACGCCGAATCGGCATTAAACGGAACAACTTTTCTGAATGCTATTGCTTTGAGCAAAGGAGCAAAAATACTTCGTGTTCATGATGTAAAAGAAGCGGTTGAGTGTGTTACTTTATTTGATAAACTAAATTAAAATGAAGAAGTGTTTTTTTTGGATTGCTGTGCTGCTGTTTTTTTCCTGCGGTAATAAAGAAGATATCTTATTGCCAAAAGCTGATAAAACTATTGTAAAAGATGTTGTGAATTTGTCTCCTATTTACTTTTTTTTCAGAGTAAACGGAAAAGATACTTTGGCCGAAGTAAATAGAAAAAACAGCATTAGCACAACTAATTGGATATTGAATATTGATAAGCGTTTGCCTTTGCGGCTGGTCATTCCTGAAGTGATGAAACTGCAGGAGAAAAGGCGGGGAGATAGTGTTCATAAAAATGAAGCTGCCGAAAATTATTTTTCGTATGCAGATTCGATTGGCAAAAATCTAGCTTTTATACCTTTTACGAAAGTGTATTATAAAATGGAGAAGCCAGTAGGGACAGTGATTTTTTTCAATAAAAAAAATGAAATTTTATTGGAGGATCAACATATCGCAAAAGAAAAATTGCGAGAGTTAATAAACGCAGCTCTTCCAGACGATATGGCGAAAAAGTTTTTGTTTAGGTTTGATAAAAACTTAGATTTTGGGAGTTATATCCAAGATAAAATTTTTATTGAAACTTTAGGAAAAAAAATAAATACTAATGAGGAGTTCATTTATTGATTTTTTTCAAAATAAAGTCTTCCAAATCGGAAGGCTTTATTTTGAAAAAAATTGAAAGTCAATAACCTCCGCCACCGCCACCGCCAGAGGAACCGGTTTTGATAAGTGTTCCACTTATTTCTCCTCCAGGAAAAGCTGTAGTATGTAAGTTTACATAATAATGATTAGCCATAAGTTCTGTAATTTGAGCATCATTTATGGAAAAAGACAAGATTATTGGAGAGGTTGGAACACTTGTATCAGGAAAAGGAAATACTACCGCACCATCAGCACCATGTATATGACCGTGTATAGGCGTTATTCCTGTAAAGGTTACGGTAATTTCAAATGTTTTGGCAGTCTGGTTAAGCTTTAATGCTGCGTCACCATAAGCCATTGAACCGGTGCCGGCTACAGGTGTCAAACTAGCCGTAAAATTCACAATAGTAGGAGTTGGAGTTGGAGTGGTATTGTCATCACTATTGGAACATGAGGTTCCAATAAAAAACAAGAATAAAACTGCTGTAAAACCAAATAGAGATTTCATAATTATATATTTTTTAGGGTTAAAAAAAGGTTAAAAAAACATAATTATTAAATTTTGGCATTATTTAATAAGAATATAACAAATTTAATATTTTTATTTTTAATGGGGTAATTTTTTGCGCATAAAATATTGATTATTAATGCTGTATGAGTATTTTGAAGCGATTTGAAATAGTGCCGCTTACTTTGGGATTTTAAATTTGAAGCCTGAAATTTTAAACTAATATTTGAAAAGATATATTAATAAAACCTGTTGGGCGCAATTCATAAGATTTTTATTTAACACATAGAAACATAGATTTTACTTTAAAAAAGAATGCAAAAAAAGAAATAAATTTCTTTCACATAGTAAGCTATGTGTGTTTTAAAAAAGTGAAACGCCTATTTTTGAGTTTACAAAATCTATGTTTCTATGTGTTGAAAATAATTACACTCAATGGGTTAATAAAATAGAATTTTACTGATGATGATAAGGCTCATTTCTCAAAATAGTGAACCCTCTATACAATTGTTCAATAAAAAATAAGCGTACCATCTGATGTGAAAAAGTCATTAGTGAAAGCGATATTTTACCATTAGCTTTAGCATAAACCGTTTCCGAAAATCCATAAGGACCACCAATTACAAAAACTAATGTTTTAACACCCGAGTTCATTTTCTTTTGCAATTCGGATGAAAAAGCAACGCTTGAAAAAGTTTTTCCGTTTTCGTCCAATAATATGAGCTGATCCGTGGGAGTTATTTTAGACAAAATAAGTTCCCCTTCTTTTTCTTTTTGCTGACTTTCAGATAAGTTTTTTACGTTTTTAATATCTGGAATAATTTCTAAATCAAATTTGATATAAAAAGACAATCGCTTCGTATAATCATCAATTAAGGTTTGCAGTGATTTATTGTCGGTTTTTCCGATTGCGATAAGCTTTATATTCATTTGGATTATTTTCAAAGCGCAAAGTTACAAAAAAGCGATTTGTATTCTAAATATCTAGATTGCTTCACATAAATTGAATTGATTACTCCTTGTTTTTTTCTTTATCAAAAAGAAGGTATATCTTGGTTTTAAAACATTATTTCGCTCTTTTTTGAATTTTAATTATAAGATTCCACTTTCTTTGTATAAGAAAATACATCTATATATATATTTATAAACTTATTTTAATTTTTTTTATCAATCCCATATAATCTATTAAGTCCATAGAGTAATTATTAAATCGATAAAAATATTTACCTGAATGAGTGAATTTCTATAGTTTTAGTCGAATTTAAAATGATTTTGTTAATGGATTGCTATTATGAGTGGCTGGCAGTTAATTTAAAGAAGCCTTTTTTTTGATTAAAGTAGTGAATTTGAAAGATTGAAGATGATATCGTGAAGCGGCATAATGCTTGTGATAAAGTAGTTTTTTCTATTTTTGCAAAAAAAATCATTGTCACTTATATGGATTTACAAGCAGGTTTAATTGTTGCAGGATTATTAGTTGGTTTTATTGTGGGTATGACAGGAGTTGGGGGAGGATCTTTAATGACTCCTATTTTATTGTGGTTTGGCATTCCGCCATCTACTGCAGTTGGAACTGATTTATTATATGCAGCGATTACTAAATCTGGGGGTATTTTGGTGCATAATAAAAAAAAGAATATCAATTGGACAATAACAGGCTGGCTTTCGCTTGGAAGTGTGCCTGCAGCTTTGTTAACTTTATGGATTCTTCATACTTTAAATGCAGATACAACAGCTTTAAATAATATTATAAAATATAGTTTGGGTTGGGCATTAGTTTTTACTTCAGTTGCAATTCTGTTCAAAAAGAAGCTATTGGTTTTATCTCAAAAACATGCTGGCGATAAATTTCATAGTGAAAGTAAAACACAAAATTTATTGACGGTTGCAATTGGTGTAATGCTGGGAGCAACAGTAACGCTTACTTCAATTGGTGCAGGAGCTCTGGGAACGGTTACTTTATTTTTCTTATACCCGCTTTTGCCAACACCTCGTTTGGTTGGTACGGAAATTGCTCACGCAGTGCCATTAACGCTTGTTGCGGGATTGGGACACGCATCGATGGGAAATATAGATTTGACAATATTGGGGCAATTATTGTTAGGGTCACTTCCGGGGATTTATATTGGCAGTATGCTGAGCGGTAAGCTTCCCGATTTATTGCTTAGAAATGCTATCGCTATAATGCTCTTTTTTGTAGGATTCAAATTAATCAGTTAGTACATTTTTAATTTTAATTTTTATAAGCAGAAACATTATTCATTTTTAGAAAGATGGTTCCTGCTCTCCGTTATATCTTTCCTTGCCTAAAGAAGGCAAACAAAGGCAATTGTGATAGCAATTGAGCGATCAGGGCTAAAGGGAAAGATAGTGCATTTTTGCAATTATTTACAATCATAATCGAAATTGTTTTAGCTGACTGCCAAATATTTTTTCAAGCAAACACTGGTTTCAATATTTTCATATTGATCATAATTCGGAATTATTTCATAATCCAATTTGCGGTATAAAGCAATGGCATTGGGATTGTTTTTTCCAGTTTCAAGAATGCAGCTGGTATAATTGAGTTTATTTGCCCAAAGTTCTAATTCGTTCAAGACAGTACTGGCAATTCCTTTTCCTCTAAAATCTGGATGGACAAACATTCTTTTTATTTCAACGGTATCGGAATCAAATTCCTTGAAAGCACCGCAACCAATAGCTAAGGTATCTTGATAGATAACGACAACGTGTTTGATTTTATCGAGCGTATTATGCTGACCATAAAAATTATGATCTTCACCATCTCTTATCGCCAAATCCTGATCAAGTAAAACGACCAGTTTTTGAAAGTCTCCATTTTTGGCAGTTGTTTTTTTTATGTTTAGCATGATTTTTATTTTTTCTGCTCCAGTAAAGTTAATAACTGTTCATTGAATAGTAATGTCTTGTTGCCAAGAACCGCAAAAAAAGTTTTATCAAAAGCTTCAATAGTTTTAACGGCTTCTTTGATGATTTTTGTGCCATTTTCTGTTAGTTTAACGGTTTTGGCTCTAGTGTCGGTCAAATGTTCTTGTCGTTCTAAAAGTCCTTTGGTCTGTAAAGTCCTCAAAACTGTTGAAGTTGTCATTGGGTCAATTTTTGTATGTGAAGACAATAAAATCTGAGTAACTTCCTGTTTATGCAATGTCAGCCAATGGATACTTGCCATTAAGACAAACTGAGAGTGCGTCAATGCATATGGTTCCAATGTCTTTTTGATTTCCCTTTGCCAAAGGTTGGTTACTTGCCACAATAAAAAACCCGAACTGTCTTCGGCTTTTTCTACGCTAAAAGTATTGTCATTTGAGTTCATAGGTTTTTTGCTGATTTAATTTGCTGCTGCATATCTTTTGGTAAATTATCGACTATATTTTGAGCAACAATTTTACGCCATAAAAAGCCTAAAATTCCTGTTACTGTTATAGTATTTGTAATTTTTAGCCCTTCTGATGTTTCTTCAAAAGTATGTTCGTCATACATTTTGGCCAGTGGAAATCTGGTAACGTCCAAGAACATTTTATTTTCAACAGTTTCCAATAATTCCACTTTTACATTTGGTCCGCCTTTTGGTCTTAAAGTAAAAAAGTTTCCTTTTTCAAATTTGCCTTCTAATTTAGCAAATTCTATTCCATCGTCCCAAGTATGCCAATTGTTTACATCAGTAAAAAGTTTCCATATTTGTTCTTTTGTTATCTCTTTTGTCGTGATTGAATGCGATTTTGTCCACATATTTTTTTGAATTTAAAATTAGATATACATATTATAAGTGCAAATATAATATGTGTACTTATAATATGCAAATTTATTTTATTCAAATTAATTGATGTGCTGATTGCTCGTTGATATAAAATGCATTATTAGATTTTATCAATGCCGCTTTAATCTAAGAGCCTGTTTAAAAGAGTAAAATAAAAACCATTCTGGGTTAAAGAAACCGATTGAAAAGAGTCTTTTTGTAGTGACTAAACAATAAAAAGATGTATCCAACTGATTTAACAGAAACCCAGTGGTAATTTATAGAAAAAACTTTAGATTTAGGTAATAGAAAGAGCAAACATAGTTTACGACTAATTTGGGATGCTATCAATTATCTAGTAAAAAGTGGATGCCAATGGCGAATGTTACCTTGTAATGTTATTAATGAGAACGTTGAAATATTTTTTATGCATTATCCAAGTTATTCTAGCCGATGGCGGTTACAGAGGAGAGATTATTGAGCAGGTCAAAATCAAATTTGGATACATTATTCAAGTCGTGATGCGCTCTGATGATAAGAAATCAGTCTTTAAACCCACTCATAAAAGATGGGTCGTGGAAAGAACATTTGCTTGGTTCGATAATGATAGAAGATTATGCCGAAACTATGAATTACTAATGCAATCATCCGAAAACATGGTCAAATTATCCGCTATAAAACTATTATTAAATAAAATTTAAACAGGCTCTAAATTTTTTAATAAATCATTGTGCAAGTTTATGAAGTAAATCACTATCTTCAGATAGTATTTTTTTAAAGTTTGAAGTAAAAGTTGAACTGGAAGATTTATCTAATTGTATTTCTTTAATTAAATTCAAAATGTCACCAAGAAGATTTTCTGGAACTTGATCCAAAGCCTTGTTGATTTCTTTTTTAATCTCTAATGCTGTCATACCTGAAAGATAACAATTTTATTTTATTCGAGAACTGTAGTTTTTTAAAATGACTTACAGCGTTCTGTTAATAAAGCGGATTTACCAAATCATCCCAAATACAAAACTAAGTTTTCATTAGGTTTATTATCCAAATCCCTAGGAGGTTGCCATTTTATGTTACATTCAATAGTTCATTATTCATTTTTTGTAATCGTGTCATTCTATCATTGATAATTTCTATAAATAATTTTGGATAAGGAGCATTAAAATGTATCGGATTTAATTTGTCGATTGATTTCGTTCTTCTTATTATCTCATATACTGCAACGTGTTTGATATATGCATTGATACTTTCCTGAAGCTCATTGTCCATTTCTATTAAATGAATATTGCTTTCAATTATTGATAGAATTTCTATATGATTTTTTATAATGTACTCTTTTTCAATCATATCATTCGTTTCTGGTGGTAAAGAGGCTGTTTCTCCCGCCAACTGTGGTGAAAGTTTCCATAATGCATTATCTCTTTGAAGTCTGAAATAAATTGGATAATAAAAAAGTGCAAGTTGTTTTTCAACAGTTGAAACAATTTTGTCCCTATTAGCTTCTATGATTTTATTCTTAAGTAAGTTTTTTTGCTTATCAATCTCCAAATATTTACTAATCCAATAACCTACAAGTGCAACACCTACTACCAATAGTCCTTTCTCGACAATTATTTTTATTAATTCTTGTGTAAAAGTGTTAGTCATATTTATAAATTTTTAGTTCTGGTTGCAATCAATTTTCAGGTTCTACAGCGAATTTAATACTAGATTAAGGTTCATTATTCATATTTGCCAAATCATCCCAAATACAAAAACAACTTTCAATTTAGCCAATTGCTCAAATCCGTTGTACCTTTTAGGTGATGGCGTTCTTATTCAAATAATTTAACTTGGGAAAAAGCCTTTTCTATTACCATCATTTGAAAATTTAATTAGATTAAACTTATTTATTAAGTTTTCATTTGGCATTTTATTATCCAAAATAATAATTTGTCGGCTTTCATTAACATGAGTTAAATCTTTAAAAAAAGCATCTTGCATATCTAAACTTACTTCATCACCTGATTGAGGTTTTTGATTATTATGGTAAGTTGTTAGAGGAGAATCTAATACAATAAAGCCAGAATGTGGTTTTGATTTTTCAATGCAATAATCTAAAAGGCCAAATATGAAAGCAGAGTAGGATACTGCTCTAACTCCTTTTCCATGACTATTTCTACCTCTATTAGAAATTATCAAATCAAATACATTATGAGTTTTATCGAATTCAACTGTTGACAAGCCAGGAAAATTCCAAGCTCGTAAAAATTTTTCCACATGTTCTGAGAATAATTTTAAAACTGAATAGCCTAAATCAACTTTTGCTTCTTCAAATTTAGGTTTAGATTTTAATTCTCTATCTAATAAATCTTTGTCAGAATGAAGATTTGTTATGTCGTTTTTTGTATTAAGTATCTCCTGTTCAAATCTGTTATAACTCATTAATTGATTAATTTCATTTTTAAAATTTTCTTGTAGAGGAATCAATTCAGAGTTTAAATTTTTATTTAATGTTGATAATTCATTTTCAAGTGAAGAAATCAAAACCATATTTACATTCTTGTCAAGTTCTGTTGACTTTATTGTTGCATTTAAATCGTTTAATTTGATTTCAATTTTTTGACTTTCAATTTTTATCGATTCTGAAATATTTTTGTTTTCAACCTTTTCTGCCAAGCATTTTAAATGATTTTCGTCCATATTTGTGCCACATATTGGACAATCTTTTGTTATCAATTGTTCAAACAAAAATTTACCTTCTAATATAAAATTTAATCTATTTAGATCATTTTTATAATGCTCGGCTAATAAATAAAATCTTTTTAAAAGCTCTATATTTTGAAGATTTGAGGACTTTAGTTTATGTAATTCTTTGAAATTATTTTCTCTTTCAAGTGTTATCTTTTCAATATTAGTTGAAGATGATTCTAATTTTTCTAACAATGATAATATTCGTTCATTTATTTCTTCTGAAGTTAAATTAATAACTGAACTTTGCAATGTTTCAATTCTATTATTCTTTGAAAGCAACAAAGATTCAATAAATTCTAATTTTCCTTTGATTCTGCTCTCAAAAACTTTTTTATCTTCTTTTTCTATTAGCTCGTTATCAAAATTTTCAGTTAATAAATATTTAAAAGCCGATTTTTCACCTGTCAATTCATAATAATTCTTAGCAGAAGTATAAACTGGGGATTCTTCAGTTATAATTCTAGTTTCATCAATTAATGATAGACGTGCAATATCTCTAAAACTTAGTTTTTTTGTTTTATTTGAAGCATTGGTTTTAATTTTTATATTTTCAATACCAATTAGTTTTAATAAAAATTCAGATATATTTTCGCCTTCAAAAGTGTCATTTTGAGTCCCTAATATTCGTTTACTTGAAGTGTTGTATTTTTCATAAACTGTTTCTGTAACGGTTGCTTTCGAAATAGTTTTTAAATTTCTATGTATTGTAAAGACTTCATTTTTACTTGTTTTAATTTGCAAATATGCATCAGAATAACCATTGGCTTCGGGAATAATTTTAGGAGCATTACCTCCGCCGAGTAAATAATCTATGCATTGAAAAATATATGATTTTCCTGTATCTGATGAACCAATTATTAAATTTACTCCTTTATCAAATCTTAATGAAGCATCATTTACTCCAATACCAGTTACTACCAATTTTTCTATGTGAATTCTTTGTTTCATTTATTCTCTAATAAGTGATTCATAAACAAACTCGTTCCCCCAATTTGGAATATTATTTTCAACTAGTATTTTTAATTTTTCATCGTCGTATTCTCCAAATTGTGAACTTATCCAATTACTTAATTCTATCAGTTTCTGGGAGTATTCGCTTTCTTGTAGCTCGATAAATTTTGATGTCAAATCATTAGCTTTATATTTTATTCCCTCAACAGAAAAAATAATTTCTATTAATTCTTTGCTTCTCATTAGGGCAATTGCTTCTTTTATAATTAATGGTTTTATAATTATTTGTGACGATCTATGAGGTATTGGTGGATGCAAACTTTTTGGACCATTTGGAAAATCAGCAGAATTAAGCAAAAAATAATCGTAAATAACTAACCTATTTAAATCAATTTCTCTAGGAAAAATTCCTTGAAGAATAAAAAGTATTCTAAATCCAATCTCTAATGGAGAATTAAAAACATTAGTATTTCTGGTTTCAAAAATGTTATCTATTCTTTCCATGATAGCCTATTTTCGTTAACTAAATGATGACAAACTCCTTGCTGATCTTGAAGGCTTATTGTTACAGTTAATGGATTAGCAGTAATATTTAATAATGAACTATGTTCTAGAACACTTAGCATTTTTTTAAATGCGTTTTCATGGGCTACAAGGATTTTAGAATATACTGATGAAAAAATTTCGTCTTTTAATTCTTCAAATGCTTTTGAATCAGAAGGTAAGTTATCTCTCTCAAATTGTTTGAGAGTTTCAACGGAATAAAAATTTTTTCTTTGAATATCAAAATGTACTTTATAAGTTCCGAATTTAGTTAAATCTTCTATTGAATTTATTTCAGTAGTAACTTCTTCACCATAAGCAATTAAAAGTTGTTTAACATATCTCATTTCTCTTTCAGAATCGCCAATTTCAGGAACAGTTGTGTCAATTCTATATTTTTTAATAACGCCTCCAAAATGATATAAATGATAACTAGTTTTACTATGTTGTTCAATTAATTCCGTTGGTTCAATAGGTTTTATTATAGAAAAATCAAAATTTTCAACATAATCCTTAAACTCTCCTTCTAATAAAATTTCTCCAGTTCCTTTAGCAGTAATAAATTCCTTGACATTCTTATCCCAATTATCAATTAACGCTTGTTTTAATTTTTTTGAGTCATCAAGCATATTACCTAATTTAGTACCAACTCCTTCTTGACTAACTATATAATAGTTTTGTGGAATAGTAATTTCCTTTTTAAATGTATAATAGCATAATTTCCCAAGTTCAACATAAAAATTAGTAGGCGTTAGTTTTTTTCCATAATGTTTACATTGGTAATTATCCCATTTGCTTTGACTTAAATTAATCCAACCTATTACATCTCTTCCCATATCGCCAGCTCCACCACACCTTCTTACACTTTCATATTTAGATGATAAATATTCGTAAGCCCATTCTTCTACAATTTCTTCAAATTCTTCATCGTCCATAACTGCTATACGTTGCATAGGAGATATTGATTTACCATAAAGTAAATCATGATTTGTTATTTTTGGAATATTTTTAGGTTTAGATATTTCTATCGTTTTCGAATCTTCTTGCAAACTTTTTTTTTTGATTGGTTAAATATATGAATTTAAAAATTTAAAGTTATAATTTTTGAATTCTCTGGTGCTCAAAAACGCTATCATCTAACTCGTTTATATGTGTGAGAAAACCACAGAAAGCAACCCTAAGTGGAATCGGGAAGTGTAGTTTTATTACACATTATTTTAATTCAAATATATACAATTTTGATTACAAATCTCCCGTGCCTTTTATACCAGAAAAACAAGCAAATTCTACCTGTTTTTGACTGGTGCGCCAGGTGCTGGTAATTTCTGCCATTATAGATAATGCTATTTCTTCCGGAGTTTTACTGCCAATAGCCAAGCCTGCCGGACCATGAATTTTATCAAAAGTGGCATCATCAATAAATAGATCCGTATCAAGGATGGCGTTCAGTAATTTTTCTCTGCGGTGCACAGGGCCAAGAAGACCAATATACTTAACCTTTGAATAAATTATGTTAAGCAAAAAGCGTAAATCTTTAGAGTAATTATGACTCATGACTACAACGGCTGTATTTTTGCAAAATAAACTTTGGTCTAAATCTTCTGGTTTCATGGTTAAGACTGATTTTGCAAATGGAAAATCATTACCATCTACAGTGCTGTATTCAGAACCTATAACAATGACTTCCCAGCCTAAGAACGACGCCATTTGGCTTAATTTCTCCGCATCATGTTCGATTCCAAATATGCACAATCTGTTTAGAGGCTGTATTTTTTGTGCAAAAATTAAATTATTTGACTCTTTTTCATAATTGGAATTATAAATGGTAATGTCTTTAAACTCAAAAGAAGTACCAAAACTTGGTTTACTTATTTCATCAGTCAGGAATGAACACGACAGCGAAAAAGGCTGTCTTTGCTGAATAGCATTTTCTATTAAATCTATTAACTCATTATTCGGATGAAACAATTCCAGTAAAATATAAATACTACCTTCACAGCCCAATCGAAAACGACCGTCATATTTAAATACCTTCGGACAATTAGATGAAAAAACACTAATGGATTGTCGGATAACTTCTTGTTCTACACAGCCACCGCTTAATGCTCCCGTTATATTTTCATATTCATCAATCAGCATTTGAGTCCCTTCCTTTCGATAAGAAGAACCTTCAACATGGACAATTGTTGCAAGAACGGTTCGTACACTCTTTTTACTTGCCTTTTTGTATGACTCTATTATTTTTAAAAATTCGTGGGTCATTTATGCTATGATTTAAGCTTTTCGGAAATATTAATTATTCCCGAAAAGATTTTTATAGTTTAATTGAATATATTCCAAAATTTCACTCGATGAAGGTTTTGGATTACCAGTCATGTCTTCGAGAACATCAGCTATCAGGTGATGCAGATCGTTTATATGAGTTTCACCTGTTTTCAAATCCCATTTTAACGGTTTTACTGCCGGAATATCATCCTTACGCGCATTTTTCAGTCCCAGCAAGCACGAAAAATCGGGTGCCGCTTTATCCCTTTCTGTGAGGTAACCTTCAAGGTTGAAACAATTTTGAACAGTTTTAATAATGGATGAATGGTCAAATGGCGTATAACCATCTGGTCTTGCGATAAGCCCTTTCCTGATGTATGGATTAATCACCACGCAAGGAACACGTACACCAAAACGGTTGAAAAGGAATCCATCCTGACCCGCCCGTTCGTCTTCATAAGGATTTTTGGCACCGCTTGGAGGCGGGACGTGATCATAGGTTCCGCCATGTTCATCATAGGTAATAATAAACATCGTGTTATCAAAAACAGGGGACGATTTTATCATATTGTAGATATCGGCAATAAGCTTTTCACCGGCTCTAATGTCGGTAGGAGGATGCTGGTCGTTTTGCCCTTCTCCGCCATAGTTTGGTTCTAAAAATGAATAACTAGGAAGTTTTCCATTTTTACATTTTGCTTCAAAATCTGTTAGCGTTCCAAAATTATTATTGTATTTAGAATCATGCAATTGTGTCATGATAAGTCGGGTGAGCGAAAAATGATTGTCCCCGAATTTACCATCCTCATCTTTAGCACTGGCGAAATCATTGTTGCCAAAAATTCCCCAGCTAAGATCTTGCCTTCCTCCATCAATGGCATCTTGTATCTGGTTAAAAATAGTTTTTGCATCACATTGTGCAACGGGATTGTTATTGACATGTCCTGTCGAAGTGGCGGAATGTACAAAATCACGGTTAGGGATAGTCTGGCTTGGTACTGAACAATGATAATGATCACAAACAGCAAAACTTTTCGCCAACTCACTTAGTACAGGAGTTTGTTCTGGAGTATAGCACTTCATAATGCTACGAGGATTTGCAGGATCATCACCAAAGCTAAAAGCTCCATATAACATGGCATTTTGATAGTTCTGAACAAAGCCCATATTAATAGCCGGCGGTGCATATTGCTGCGCTACATCATATTTTAAATACAATTGATGATTGGTATCTTTAAAACCTTCGCCCGGATCCGGGTTTGGAAGGGTAAAATCTACAGGATTTGGAATAAGTTCCCCTCTGCGTTTTTTGGGCTGACCGTTTTTCTCAATCATTACTTTTTCAATGAAAGGAATACCATCAGAATCTATATTATCCAGCGGATTCCAAAGTTCTTTTGTCAGTCCTTCAAATTGTTGGTTATGAGGTGGTTTTTCGTCACTATACAACCAGCCTAATAAATTGTCGAAAGACCGGTTTTCCAGCATGAGCACTACGATATGCTTAATGGTTTTCTGTAACTTGTCCTTATTCGGTGTTAGGTATTGGTTCATCTTACTGAATTTAGTTTTGGTAGAAAATCAGGATTTGGTTTAGTGTGTTTCTTTGATTAAGTTCTGAGCATCAACTCTTGAATGGCCTGGAGGCGCTACTATAAGATCTGTTTTGGATAAAGCAGTCCATAGAGTATTGTCCTGAAATGCAATTGTACCGCCTCCGCGTTTTTCCTGAGAAACCATACGGTTGATATCACCAACACAAACCCAGTCGGAGTCTACACTAACAGCCCATTTGGCATGGTCGTGGGTTTCCGGCCAGTTCCATGGCACTCCAAGCGGACTTAGGTCAATATATTTAACATCAAAAGTTTTGTGAATACCGTCACTGTCTAATGTTGGCGGAATTTTACCTCTAATCCAGGTTTCGACATCAATGTCTGTTCCAAGTGCAGGACCAACTAAATCATTCCAGAAATCTTTGTTCCATTTTTCGTTCTTTGCAATGACTTTAAAATCAAATCCTCCTCGGGATTTATAAGCCAATACATCTGAATCTCCTGCAGGATTAGGGTTCAGTGTTTGACTGAGAATATACAGAGGATCATTTTTATCTAACGAGTCAGGTATATGTGGTGAGTATACCTGCGGCACCTGATGGTTTGCCATTTGAGCTGCAATCATACCAGCTGTTTCCATATCGACGGAAATGCAGAGAAAAGTCTGTCCATATTCTGGTGTCGGCATTGAAGTTGCTGCGGCATCTGCATATTTTGGCCACGAATGAAGCAGCCATAAAGCTGTTTTTGTATCGGTATCAAAAGCAAGTATACCTTTTGTATGACCAAATGTGCTGCTGTCCGTTCTATTGGCATCGGCAGGCATTTCGTCATTATAAAGAATCCATCCGGTAGTGGGTGATGGGTTATCGAAGACTGCTTTCAATGTTAGGTCAAGTGCTCCTTTTCCGTCTGTGAGCAAATTAGGAGACTGAACAACTTTTTTTATATTAGGGTCATAATAAACGTATTCATAGCCGGTAGCAGTAGGTTCGTCTGCGGTTTTACCCAATTTTGGAACTTTATAAGCAAACCACCAATCAACTGGTTGACCGCTTTCATCCAATGCAGAAATTGTATTAGCCATTTTTATATTTTTAAAGTTTTCGTATAGCATTAAGTATAGTTATACCGATTCAAATTTTTGAGGATTTGAATCGGTATTTTAATTATGAATTAATAATGTCTGCTGTAAATTATTTATTAGGAGCTATATCTCCACGTCTGATAGGTACCTGGACAGCTTTGTATTGGGAAGCAAAACTTCCTTTTTCTGCAGCTTCTTTAGCGGTGAAAAAGTTTTCCAAAGCAATGGCTACCTGAAAAGAGAAATCTGTTGAATATACTGTCTGATCCATAGAGGTGCCACAGTCTATATTTTGGAACCATTTCATCCATTCATGACCGCCGCCGCCTACTGGAGGAGCTTGTCCGCCATCTGGTGCTGCATTAGGAGGAACGAGTGAAGTAACTGCAGGATATTGCGCTGCATTATGACATGACATACAAGAAACGGTATTTAAATCGGCAGGACCATCTAATCTGCCATTCCATCCAAGATGCTGAGGCGGAAGATTTGGGCTTTCGAAAATCACTGTTTCTTCCAGATCTTTGTTAACCTCAGTTTTAATTGGCGGATATGGAGATGTTTTGTTGATTCTGTTTTTAGGATCATTCCCCCATGTAAGACCAACAGGTACGAGGTTCATCAATTTGTTTTTCTTATTCAGCTTTCCGTTGTAGCAAAAAGTTCCAAATACCCAGCCAGTTCCATCAGGATTGCTTGGACTTCTGTCAGCTCTTGGATCACGAACAGAAATATCCATTTGCAAAAGGTGCACATCAKAAACGACTCTTTTACTTGATTTCCAGAAATTTTCAGTGATGTAAGCTTTCCATGTCAATGGGTTTACAAGATAATCTACGAAATCTGTTCCTTTTGGAGCATCAGTAAATAATAATTTTACAAAAACGGTTCCTGTTGGGAATCCTCCATTATTATAACGTTTATCCAATACTTTAAGATTAGGGTGTTGAGGATCTTTCCACATTTGACCCATAGCGTAACCTGCTTTATCATTGATTAAAGTAATGGCATATACAGAATAATCACCTTCAACTCCTTTAAGTCCTGGCCCTAATTGGTAAGGTCCCAGCGGGGCTTCTTTAATCAGACCATGGAAACCCTCTGTACCTCCGTTTGGCGGATAAGCATTTGGTCCTTCAACACTTGGATGCAGCCACGGAATATGATACCAATCACGAACTTTATTTTCATAAGGATTCCAGTCTTCTGTATTTCCTTCAAATCCATAATCGCGAACGGCTTCAATATATTTTAAAGGTTCTTTTTTGAAATCGATGTCAAGAAATTTAGGCATTTCTTCAGGCATTTCTGTTGGGAAATCTGTTTTTAGGCGAAATATAGGCTGGTCAGCATATTTTTCTCTATATTCCTGAGGGCTTACCATATAACCGAAATCAGGGAATCCATTTTCTTCATAGTTTTGTTTCTCTAATGCAGTCAGGGCATTTGTGCTTTTTTCAGCAACTGGATTTTCATGTTTTTTGTCGCAGGAAGCGAAAAAGATAGAGGTTGCAATAATAAGCGGTTTTAGCTGTTTCATTGGTAGATAATTTGGTTAGTATTTATTTTTTATTGTCTTTGTATAATGCTTTGTTATTCTCCGAGATTTTTTTCAATTACTTCACAGGCTCTGCGTACTTCCTGAACGGTTGCAGGGGCATCTAGTCGAAAAAGAGGGGATAGCTTGCGCTCTGTTCTTGAAGCACGTATGGCATCTTTTATGGCGAAGAAAACGCTGTTGGCTAATACTAGGGGAGGTTCTCCAACTTCTTTTGCCGAGAATATTTGGTTTGTATCTTCTGGAATGCTTTTTACCGATTCTTCGTCTCTAGGGAAGAGGAAAGTATTCATTTCTAATGGAATCGTTGTAACAGCAGGAATCTTGTAACGCCAAGTGTTGGTTGAATTTAATCGCCCTTTATTAACACCTTCCGTTTCTGATACTAATTTTTCAGTCAATAGGTATCCAATACCCTGAACAAAAGCTCCTTCTACTTGTCCTATATCGATGGCAGGATTCAAACTCCATCCCATATCATAAATGATGTCTGAACTAATAATCTTAACTTCTCCAGTAAGAATATCAACTTCGGTAACCGAGCATGCTACCGAATAAGTGAAGCCTACAAAAGAATCAACACCACCTCCAAGCTTAGCATCTTTAACACGCTCTATACCTGGGATATTAGGCTGATCTGCTTCAGTTTTGAATGTCATGGCTGGTATTTGGACTTCACCGCCTTTTATTTTAGTATTAAAAGAAGCAATAAGATTTACCCTTTGTGAAGCTGCTAAATTGATGAGATGCTGCCAAATCATTAATTCATTTCCTTCACTAATTTTGATTTTTTTAGCCCAGCCTTTATTTTCTCCAGCTCCATAGTTCCAAAAGTCGATGTTCTTGCTTTTGCACCAGTCTTCACCGTTTTCTTTTAGCATTTGGTAGCCAAATTCCATAAGTCGAGCCCGCATCTCTTCGCAGGTTTGTTTTACGGCTTCACAGGAATAAGGAGTTCCTGTAGAGCCACCTGTACTTGTTGGATTTGGAGTAACACTTGTATTCACATTGTCAATGAATATCATTTCCATTGGTATTCCCAAAACATAGGCTGCGACTTGCTGCGCCTGAGTCACTAAGCCTTGTCCTATTTCAACACCACCCTGATGTATGACAACAGTTCCGTCATTTGGATTTATGACCACAATAGCGGCTGATTGTTCCAGCGCAAGCAAATTGTATCCTGAACCATATTTTACAGGAATCATAGAGATTCCTCTTTTGTGCCATTTATTTTCTTTGTTGAATTTTTGAACCTCCTGATACTTATCTTCAAAATTAGAAACTTTCTTAGCGTATGCCCATACTTGTTTCATATAACAATAAGTAAGTGCTTGCCCGAATGGAGTAACATCACCTCGATCGTAAAGATTTTTTTCACGTAAGTCTTCTGGTCTCATATTTAATGAGATGGCAGCATCGTCGATGGCATTTTCAACAATGTTTTTGCCTTGAACATCTCCAAAGGCACGCATTGCTGTACTTGGGGCCGTATTGGTTCGGCAGACATCGATTTGGCTTTCAAAATTTTTGATTTTATAAGCATTATCTGTTCGCAGCTGAATACAGTTGGATACGATAAATGAGCAGTCATAGAAAGCACCGCCATCTCCCCACATTTTTAATTGGAATCCTTGAATAATTCCTTTGTTTTTTTCGTTATGTAAACCAGCATCAACTGCAATTTGGTATTCACCATAATAGGCATGACGTTTTCCAATCATTGCAGTATCCTCATCACGAGGAACCGCAAGGCGGACAGGTCTTTTGGTTGCTTTTGCGGCAACAGCTGTTGGTCCGGCAATAAAACGGGTTTGTTCCGTTTTACCTCCAAATCCTCCTCCAACAGGTGGCACCTCAACTTCAATTTGATGATGGTACATTCCCAGTGCTGAAGCTACCGTATCGTGCATTCCTCCCGGACTCTGAACAGATGGCTGTACTTTCATACGGTGTTCATCCATAGGAGTTACAATACAAGCCTGAGGTTCCATATAAAAATGGGCTTGTCCGCCACAAAGCTGTGAGGAACTGACAACGGTGCAAGGAACACTGTCTACTGTAACTTCCTGAGTATTTATTTTTTGATCTCGTAAAAGAACTTTAGGAGCAATGGAATCATCATTTGTTGCCCAGTCAAATTGACTTCCGGGACGGGTTATTTTCCAAATATGAGAAGCAAAAGAAGCAGATACGGGAGCATCAGGAAAAATACTTCCTTTTTTAATAGCGTCAAGTAAATCTATAATCGGCTCACTCCATTGCTCTGTCCAAGGAGCCCCAGGTTTCGAATACTGAATACATTCTGTAGATACGAAAGCAGCAATCTTAATGGCTTCCTGCTCTGTTGGAGCAAGTATCATAGCAATAGACTGACCCACATAACTAACTAATTGTTCAGCAAATAGTGGTTGGTCACTTCCCATTCCCTGATAATTACGACCTCCATTTTTAATATTATCAGCAGTAATAATATCGGTAAAAGCTGGAAAAATACTTTTTAGAAATACTCGTAGTTCCGCTATTGTAGCTGTGTTTTTAGTATTTGGAATTACAAAAGAGTAATTCATCAGAGCACTTTGGCTTTGTACGAACGCACCATTTAAAGTAAGCGGCGGCACAGCAAGTTCATGGGTGTAATTGGTTTGCCCTGAAGTCTGGTACATTGCTGTGACTTTAATATAAGGCTGAGCCACCGGAGCTTTATAATTCTGTGTTTTGTAAGTTTGTATTCCCTCACTTACAGCCCAGTTGCCCCATTTGGTTTCAGCTGCTGAAATCAGGTTTTCAGGTACAGAAGCCCCTTTAACAACTAAAGCGTTTACAATGGCTTTGTAGAAAAAAGAAACAGTTAGTTGTGTACGGTATTCCAAAGTAAAGTCTTCGTTTGGAACTTCTTCCATTCTTTCTTTCTGTGCATCAAGTTCTTCGGAAACTTCTTTTGCCAGTATTTTTGAAAGTTTTTCAGCATCCGCTAAGGTTAGTTTTTTATCCTTAATTGCCTTCTCGGTTTCTGTTGCTCTCCAAGGATAAGGCGCAATACCTCCAAATACTAAAATCGCTGATTTTACGATGCACTCGTCATTAATACTAAAATTGATAGTTGAATTCACTATACTATGAGCGTTCACTTCACGAAGAGCTACTTTTTGGGCAAGCACAACGTCATTTGTGTCTTTCAAAGGAATTGTATAGGAATTAAGCACAATTTCGTCAGCTAATTTTGGATCTTTTATGACGGCTTCAACAAGAGCTTCGGCTGTTTTTGTATGCTCTTTAAAACTGCCATTTTTATCTAATAATAAATAGCTAATCTTTGTTTCTACGGCAAATAACGCAGTAAAGAGATCTGAAGGGAATGGTTCTCCAGTATGAATTGGAATATGTTTAAGCACTAACATTGTGTTACCGCCAATTGTTGCAGCATTACGAACAATACGTCCTGCTGTACGACGAGCCATATAGTCCAATGCTTCTAAAATAGAAATATCAGATATGGATGTTTTTCTATTAATCTGTTTTAGCTTATCAATGCCCTTAGACAGAATTTCTATTAGTTCGCTGTAAGTAGTGCTGGCGGCTATTTTGAGATAGTTATCTGTTAATTCATAGTCAGTATTAAGTTCTGGAATAAATCGGATATCAGCATATAATGTAGTGTCTAAATACTCATTTTTATAAATTCCATAAGAGGTGTTAGCATGTACGAGTCGGACATTTTTCTTGTTTTTGAAGATATCGGCAAGTTCTGATAGTGATTTTGGAGTCAGCCAGCGATTTGTCGAAACCCCCGAAGCAGGCTGTTGTGCAGCATGAGGAAAAGGAATCTCAACATTAGCAGGAAGCTGGGCTTTAGTAACAGGATCCAGTTTACAAGGCATTCTGTTTTTTTCGTCAGCAGCACTCCAATCCGAAGCAAAGGTTTTCATCCCGGTAAGGATGGAGCGATAACCAGTACAACGGCATAAGTTTCCATCGAATGCTTCTTCGATTTCTTTTTTGGTTGCTTCGGGCTTATTCACTATAAATTCGGACATATTCATTACAAATCCTACACTGCAATACCCGCATTGGCTACCATTGTTTAAAGCCAATTGGTATGCGACCGGATTCATACCTAAATGTGACTGTTCCGAAGGATATTCCGAAATTTCGTCTATAATTTTTATCTCCGCTGAACTAATTCCATTTTGAAGACTTTCAGAGATTTTTTCCTGAACAGCAATAAGTTTTTCTCCCGCTTCCTTCATTGCGGCATCTAATATTGGAGAGTTGTCTTCGTCAATAGGAACATTAGCACGTGTTGAACTGGATTTTTGTAATAGAAATTTGGGATCAGGTTTACGAGCGGCACCAGTTCCTTCAATTGTAGTAACAGAAAGTCCGCCTATGGCACATACAGGTCTAAGGCACGAGTTTATAGCCAAATGTTTGGGTGTTTTTTCCTTATCATTCCATTCAGATACTATTACAGTACAACCACCGCAACCTCCCTGACCGCATGGTTTTTTTGGTCCGGAAAGACTCACTTCGGGAGATCGTAAATAATCAATTAAAAGTAAATCTGGTGAAGGATTTTCTATTGTAACGGGTTTGCCATTTAGAAAGAAATTTACTGAATTTTTCATAGTTAGTACTTGAGGTTTTGGTTATTTCTGCTTTTTATGAGTTTATCAAAAACATGGTTATCAGTTAATTTATTTTTAAATAAATCTTTAATGCCAGGATTATTAAAGTGACTCTACTTTATTTATTGGGAGCAGTTCCCTTTTGGCTGTAGAATTTTCTGCTCGTAATAAAATATTGAATCGTATTTTACATTTGATTAGGTTTCGAATCCTTTTTTTAGAAACTAAGAAATCAGTGTTCTTGTATGAATTTATTTAATATTACTTAACTATTCAAAGTTGATAAATTGATTTGTTGATTTAAAAAAAAATAGCATTAACCCTTAGTATTAAGTCATAAAGAGGGGAAATAGGGTTATGAGTACAGAAGTAGTGTTTTTTTTAAATCTTGCAGTTTAGATAAAAATGCTCAATTTTAGAATTTATTCATGCCGAGCAAAATATTGGGATTTATCCAATTATTTCTGTATGAAATTAGCATTGACGATTTACACACGAAAAGATTCGTACGGTAGGGGAGGCTTTCGTCAGTAAAAGATGTAAATAAAAGGATGTAATTAATTTTCATCACAAAATGTTTATCATTTTGAAACAAAAAAAGCGGCGTTTAAATTAACTTTAAACGCCGCTTTTTTTATAGTATAATATGATTTATCGAATTGTTTTAACAAATTCTCCTATTTTGTTTGTTCCCTCTTGAGATAGATGTTTGATAAAGGCACTGCCAATAATTGCTCCTTTGGCATATTGTGTGGCTTGATTGAAAGTTTCGGTATTGTTGATTCCGAAGCCAATTACTTGAGGGTTTTTTAGATTCATGTTTGYAATGCGCTCAAAGTAATTTTCCTGAGTGCTTCCAAAACCAGATTGGGAACCTGTAACACTCGCCGAGCTCACCATATAAATAAATCCGCTGGAAACGCTGTCAATAAAACGAATGCGCTCATCCGAAGTTTGTGGCGTAATCAAGAACACATTGATTAATCCGTATTTATCGAAAGTGGCTTTGTATTGTTCAGCATATACATCTACCGGAAGGTCAGGAATGATTAAACCATCAATGCCAATTTCAGCACATTTCCTGCAGAAATTTTCTACACCGTATTGCAGCATCGGGTTAAAATAACCCATTATCACCAGCGGAATATTTACGCTTTTGCGAATGTCCTTTAGCTGGTCAAATAAAATTTGAGTGGTCATTCCGTTGTGCAAAGCGGTTGTCGAACTGGCTTGAATGGTTGGCCCATCGGCCAATGGGTCACTAAATGGTAATCCTATTTCGATCATATCAATACCATTTTTTTCTAAATCCTGAATGATTTGTACAGTATCATTTAAGTTTGGATATCCTGCTGAAAAATAGATGGAAAGTATCTTTTTGTCTTCTTGTAGTTTTTGGCTTATTCTGTTCATTTTTCTTATTTCTTTATAATCTCTTTATTCGTTTCTAAATGGCAGCACTATAAGCCCATGCATTTTGATTGGACTGCAAATGCACTTCTACGCGTTTGTAATGCAGTCCTTCATACAAATCTGTCTGACGGAGTTCACTTTGTGTTACTTCGTATAAGGTACCACTGATGGTGTCATTTGGGTTTTCGGTTTCTTTAATAATAGGGTAGTGCACGATTCCAAATTCTTCTTCAATTTGTATTTCATTTAGTTCATAACCTACTAATATTTCTGGTGTTCCCTCAAGAATACGTCCAAAAAGGTCTTGTTGTACATCCTCATGCTGTAAGGTACCGTAAGCGAATAATTTTTGCATAGAATCTATTTTGAAAATGTTAATAAACTTAAATTTGATGCTTATCTCGAATGCGCGTTAGGGATGGCAGTGAAGCTCTTTTTTGAGGCGATTTTTTTCGCCTCAAAAAAAGCGGGAACGTACAGCCCGACCCTTGGGGAACGCCCAAATTATTTTATCATAATTTGAAATAATCAATATAGTTGTCTAAATCTTTGTCGCCACGACCTGAAAGACTAATCACGACAATATCTGTTGGTTTGAATTTTTTCTGATCTAAAACTGCAAAAGCATGTGCGCTTTCTATGGCTGGAATAATTCCTTCTAATTTGGTAAGCTGTAAACCTGCGTTCATGGCTTCATCATCGGTTACCGAAAAGAATTCGCCACGGCCAGTCTGTGCCAAATGGGCGTGCATAGGACCAACTCCAGGGTAATCAAGCCCTGCCGAAATCGAATACGGTTCGGTAATCTGGCCGTCGGGTGTTTGCATAAGCAGGGTTTTGCAACCGTGAATAATACCTACTTTCCCCAGTTTACTAGTCGCTGCGCTATGTCCGCTGTTAACGCCTTTTCCAGCAGCTTCGGCAGCAATAATTCCAACTTCCGGTTCGTGCAAAAAGTGATAATAGGTTCCTGCGGCATTACTACCGCCACCAATGCAAGCAACAACATAATCGGGGTTTTCGCGACCTTCTTTTTCTTTTAGCTGCCATTTGATTTCTTCGGAAATGATGCTTTGAAAACGGGTTACCATATCGGGATAAGGATGTGGTCCAATGGCCGATCCAATGATATAATGGGTATCGACAGGATTGTTGATCCAATCTCGGATGGCTTCGTTGGTGGCGTCTTTTAAAGTTCTGGAACCCGAAAGTGCTGGACGAACTTCCGCACCCAGCATTTTCATGCGGGCAACATTTGGTGCTTGGCGGGCAATGTCGATTTCGCCCATGTATACGATACATTCCATGCCCATTAAGGCACAAACTGTTGCTGTTGCTACTCCATGCTGACCTGCACCAGTTTCGGCAATGATTCGTTTTTTGCCCAAACGTTTTGCAACTAATATCTGTCCAATGGTGTTGTTTACTTTATGTGCGCCTGTATGGTTTAAATCTTCTCTTTTGAGATAGATTTTGGTATTGTATTTTTCAGAAAGCCTTTTGGCAAAATACAATGGGCTAGGACGCCCTACATAATCTTTTAACAATTGGTTAAACTCAGCTTTAAAGTCTGGTTCGGCTGTGATTTCTAAATATTTTTGGCGTAATTCTTCTACGTTTGGATATAACATTTCGGGAATGTAAGCTCCTCCAAATTCTCCGTAATATCCTTTTTCGTTGACGTTATATGACATTTTATTTTATTTTTTTATTGTTGGGACAATTCGCGAATTGTCTTTACAAGATTTATATTTTTTAATCCTGGTTCAATTTCAAATTTACTGTTTATATCAATTGCATAAATAGGTAAATTGGTTTTCAAAATTTCGTTTACGGCATCAAATTCTTCGATTCCAATTCCGCCGCTAAGGAAGAATGGTTTTGTGGAAGGATAGCTGCTTAATATTTTCCAGTCAAAAGTGGTTCCGTTACCGCCGGGTAATTTTCCTTTGGTGTCAAAAAGGAAATAATCAGAAACGGTTTCATAAGGTTCCAAAATGCTAAAATCAAAATTTTCGTCAGCCGAAAACACTTTGATAATTTCAATAGAAGTAGCTAATTTAGTTTTTATTTCCTTACAAAATGCGGCCGATTCCTGACCGTGCAGCTGAATGGCCTGTAAATTGTATTTTGTTATTTTCTCTTCAATTACCGGAATGCTTTCGTTGACAAAAACTCCTGTTTTTTTAATTGATTTTGGCAATTCCGGCATATCTCCGTCAAAATAGCGAGCCGATTTAGGCCAAAATATAAATCCCATATAATCGGGCAGGAGCGAACCTACTTCGAGTATATTGTCGGGATATTTCATGCCGCAGATTTTGAGTTTCATTTTTTTTAAGTTTTTGATACAAATTTCACAAATTAGCACGAATTCAATTTGTGAAAATTTACTTCGTCCGTTCGCTATTGCTCGGTTGAGAAATCTGTGTTTTATTTTTATTTTAACTGTTGAATAAATTCTTTGGCAGCTTTACCAGCATCATCGGTTTTCATAAAATTTTCTCCAATCAAGAATCCTTTGTAGCCGTATGGTTTCAGTTCGTTAATAGCATCGATTGACGAAATACCGCTTTCGGAAACTTTGACGAATTCATCTGGAATTTTTGAAGCCAGTTCTTTGCTGAAATCTAAACTTACTTCAAAAGTTTTCAGGTTTCTATTGTTTACGCCAATCATATCCAGTGTCGGCATAATCGATTTTTCCAGTTCTTCGAGATTGTGCACTTCCAATAGTACTTCCAATCCTAAACCTTTTGCAAATTCAGATAATGATTTGATTTCTTCTCTAGTCAAAACGGCGGCAATTAATAAAATCAAATCGGCTCCATGGGCTTTGGCTTCCAGGATTTGGTATTCATCTATAATAAATTCTTTTCGCAAAAGCGGAATGTTTACCGAGGCTCTAGCCAAAAGCAAATCGTCCAAAGAACCGCCAAAATATTTTCCATCCGTCAAAACCGAAATCCCGCAGGCACCAGCACTTTCATATCCTTTTACTACTTCTTCAACAGTGAAATTCTGGTTGATAATTACTTTTGAAGGTGAGCGGCGCTTGTGTTCCGCAATGATTCCGGAGTTGCTGTTTTTTAAATTTTGGCTTAAAGAAATGGTTTGTTTGCCAAAGAAAACCGAAGCCTCCAACTGCGAAACCGGAATGATGGATTTCTTGAGAACCACTTCTCTTTTTTTGTCGATTATAATTTTATCTAAAATATTCATTTTATTTATTTTCTTTTAATAACTAACATTTGGTTTCCGTTTTTCTGAAATTCGTAGTCAGAAGATTCAATTTTTACATCGAAATCGGATTCAAAATGACTGATGACGCCTTCTAAAACCTCCGATCTTTCTGCATTTAAATTCAATATCGGAAATATTCTTATTTCTTTGCTTATCCGGAGCATTTCGGTAATGGATTGAATGTGAAAGTCTAATCCTAATTGTGAATACAGTATCAAAAAGTGGGAACTTAACCCCAAATCAAATGCTGCAGTATCATATTTTGTTGAATTTGGTAACTCGTGGTACACATATCTTTGCTGTTCTTTTCCTAATTCAAAATCATCAACAAATTTAGACATCGCCCCCATACGAATCCGTTCCAATTCATCAATGCTTTTTATATTTTTCCAAACGAATTTTTCCTGATTCGTTCTCATTTGTTCCATGACAGTTTCTTTGGTTTCGTCAATTCGCTGTTTTAATTCTGCTTTTGTGAATTGATAAATTAAATCCAAGGAGATCACTTTTTTACCAAGCTGTTTCATTTCCGAATTGAAACTTGCGGGACCGTCTCCCAAACTGATGATTTTGCTGTTCAAATCAGAATCCGTCAGTTTGAAAATTTTAGTGTATTCTTCTAAACTTCGCCCCCATGGAACTGCATTTTTTAATTCAAAAGCCATGATTTTAATTTTTGCTTAAATCTTGTACAGTTTTTAACGCTGTCAATCCTTTTCCGGAAAGTAAGCTTTCTTTGGCTAATTCAAAACCTTCTAGAGGCGAGCATTTGGTAACCGTTGCAATTGCTATTCCGGCATTGGCACAAACGACATTGTTTTGGGCTTCGTTTCCTTTTCCAGAAATGATATTCATAAACATTTCAGCTGATTCATCGATGGTTTTTCCTCCTTCAATTTCGCTTTGTTCCAAAAGGCGGACACCAAAATCAGCAGGATTCAGCATTCTTTCTTGAGTGCTGGTAATGATTTTTGTTGGTCCCGTCAAAGATACTTCGTCATAACCGTCTAGCGAATGTAAAATCGTAAAATTCACATTAGTATTTTGGTATAAATAACTGTACATTCTGGCCAATTCGAGGTTGAATACACCTACCAATTGGTTTTGCGGAAACGATGGATTTACCATTGGGCCGAGCATATTGAAAAAGGTTTTAACTCCCAGTTCTTTTCGGATAGGACCCACATTTTTCATCGCTGGGTGGAATAACGGTGCATGCAGAATGGCAATTCCGGCTTTGTCAATGCATTTTTTAATAAATTCACCATCGTTGCTGAATTTTACTCCCAATTTCTCCATCACGTTACTGGAACCCGAAATAGAGGAGACTCCGTAATTTCCATGTTTGGCGACTTTTATACCTGCTCCTGCGGACACAAAAGAGGCTAAAGTCGAAATGTTGAAAGTGTCTTTTCCGTCACCTCCCGTACCGCACAAATCGATGGTGTTGTAATCGGATAAATCAATCCGAATGCACAATTCCAAAAGCGCTTCCCTGAATCCCGCCAATTCTTCGATGCTGATGCTTCGCATCATATATACGGTCAAAAAGGCCGAAATCTGACTTGGATTGTAACTCCCGCTGGAGATATTTACCAATACGTTTTTGGCTTCCTCTTTGGAGAGAATTTCGTGGTTGATTAATCTGTTTAATATGTTTTTCATTTTTTTTAAAGATGCTAAGTTTCTAAGTGACTAAGATTCTAAGTTTTATATTTATAGACAGATACTGCCGACTAAATACTGAAAACTGTTTACTCCTCTTATCAGTGTTCATTTCCTTGATAAATCCACATTGGTTCTGTGTTTCCGGCACGTTCAAAACCATTTTTTTTATAAAAATCCACAGCTTTTCCATCGGCAGTGAGCATTTGCATATGAAAATATTGATATTTCTCCTGCATTTTGTCAACAATCATTTTTCCAATTCCTTTTCCCTGATATTCAGGAAGGACTAATAAATGAGGATAATACACAGTTAAATGTCCGTCAGAAATAGCATTTCCAAGCCCGACTAATTTGTTGTCTTCCCAAGCCGTAATTAAAGTTTCGGAATTCATCAGCCCATTGTATAATTGCGTTGGTTTATTAGCCGAACTCCAATTATTTGCAAGATAAAGAGTTAATATTTCTTCAATAGGTATGTCTCTTGTGTCGGAAATTTGTATGCTCATTTCGATTTATATTTTCTTTTTGTTTTTAGACATATATTTTAAATAATCGACAATCTCCTGAGATTGTTGTTTTGTGATTCCGAGTGCTGGCATTTTGACTTTGTGTCTGAAAGAAGCTGGATCTACAATATAATCTACCAATTCAGTTTCTTTCCAATACTCGGTTACGTTTTTGGGATAATTTAATTCAGGTCCCATTTCGCCTCCAATTCCGTTTATGGCATGACAAGTGATACACT
This sequence comes from Flavobacterium sp. P3_A6, assembly GCF_056403035.1. Taxonomy (NCBI): domain Bacteria; kingdom Pseudomonadati; phylum Bacteroidota; class Flavobacteriia; order Flavobacteriales; family Flavobacteriaceae; genus Flavobacterium; species Flavobacterium sp. P3_A6. The sequence continues at coordinate 245,678 of NZ_JBFUGG010000004.1, forward strand.
GTTTTTGAAATAATGCGAATCCTTTCATTGCTGTTTCATCATTTCTTGGTTGTAAGGCTTCAATGTTTTTGTTTTTCGATTCAAAGCGAAATTTGATAACGTTGTAAGGCCATTTGTATTCCTGATTATCTTCAGAAACTGATGTATAAACTAAATAAAAAGGGTCGGCATTCATCTCGTTTCCGTTTTTGACAATTTTTTCCCAATTGGAACCTTTAGGAGAGTTAACATCTTTGAAAGCCAGAAAAGCGTTTGTTTTCAAAAACAATTCAAGAGGCATTTCGGGTTTATAACCATCGATGCATTCAAAAACTATTAGCGTATTCTTTATGTCAACTTTTGATAAATCAATTTCATTTTTTAAAAGTTCTAATGCGTTTACGGCTTGATACTTCTTTGTTTTATGATAAACGGGGTCGTTAATGACAGTGATAACAGTATCTTTTCCCAGTTTGTTTTTTGATTGCAAATCCACCAAATCCAAAACAATTTCGGACTGGATATTAACTTGCGATTCTATTTTTTGCTCCTTTTGTTGATTACAGGAAAGGAAGCTAAAAATAAAAAAGCAAGAAAGGAAAAGATGGATTTTGACTTTTTTCATTTTTTTTTTAACCACTAAGAACACATTGAAGATACAAAGTTTACTGTTTTTTATTTAAACGTTTGTGCTGATTACTAACTTTTTACCCAGTTTTCCAAAATCTTTTTTCCGTTTGGAGTCAGTACGCTTTCAGGATGAAATTGCACGCCTCGCACATCGTAAGTTTTGTGTCTCAGCGACATTACCTGTCCGTTTTCGTCAAATGAAGTGGCTTCCAATACATCGGGTAAATTGCTGTCGACTACCCAAGAATGGTAACGGCCAACTTCAAACTCTTTACCTAAACCTTCAAATAAAAGCTCATCGTCAACAACTGTTTTTACAGGTGTTGCAACTCCGTGATACACTTTGTCTAAGTTGGAAAGCGTCCCTCCAAAAACTTCTCCGATGGCTTGCTGACCAAGACACACTCCAAAAATACTTTTGGTCGGCGCATATTTTTGGATAACGGCTTTCAATAATCCGGCTTCGTCTGGGATTCCTGGTCCCGGAGAAAGCAAAATTTTATCAAAAACAGCAATTTCGTCAATATCAAATTCATCGTTTCTGTAAACGGTAACTTCGCAGTTTAAATCTTCCAGATAATGCACTAAATTATAAGTGAAACTATCGTAATTGTCTATAACTAATATTTTTTTCATTTTATTTAATGATTTAAAGATTGAGAAATTTAAAGATTGGGAATTTTTCAATCATTCAATTTTTTAATTTTTAAATTGTCTCTGCTAAATCCAATGCTTTATTCAAAGCTAGTAATTTATTGTAAACTTCCTGCATTTCACTTTCTTCGTCTGAACTGACTACGATTCCGGCACCGGCTTGGGAGTGTAATTGATGGTTTTTGCTCAAGAAAGTTCGAATCATAATGGCATGGTTAAAGTTACCTTCAAAATCCATAAAACCGATGGCGCCTCCATAAAAATTACGGTTTGTCTTTTCGTAATCTTCTATCAACTGCATCGCTCTGTGTTTTGGCGCTCCGCTCAAAGTTCCTGCTGGAAAAGTATCGGCTACTACTTGCATAGTTGTGGCTTTTTCGTGTAAATGGCCCGTTACTTTGGAAACCAAATGGATTACGTGGGAGAAAAACTGAATTTCCCTGTATTTTTCTACTTGCACTGCATGTCCGTTTCGGCTTAAATCATTTCGAGCCAAATCAACCAGCATTACGTGTTCGCTGTTTTCTTTTTTGTCTTCCGATAATTTTTTGGCTAGTACAGCGTCTTGTTCATCATCACCTGTTCGTTTGAAGGTACCTGCTATGGGATGGATTTCTGCCTTACGGTTTTTTACGATGATTTGTGCTTCGGGTGAAGAACCGAAAATTTTGAAATCGCCATAGTCAAAAAAGAATAGGTACGGGGATGGGTTGATGCTTCTTAAAGCTCTGTAAACATTAAACTCGTCGCCTTTGAATCCTTGGGTAAATCTTCTGGATAAAACCAATTGGAACACATCGCCACGGAAACAATGCTTTTTAGCCAAAGCCACATTTTGTTTAAATTCTTCATCGGTTAGGTTCGAAAAACCTTCGCCTTCTTTGGAGAATTTATATGAAGCGATGTTTCTGGACTGCATTAACTGCTCAATTTCGGAGATATTGTTTTTTCCGTCAAGGTTATGGCAGAAAATATACGCTTCGTTTTTGAAATGGTTAATGGCAATGATGTTTTGGTAAACTGCATAAAACACATCGGGAATTGAATTGCTGTTTTCTTTTTTTGCAATAGTTACTTTTTCGAAATAGCGAACAGCATCATATGAGATGTATCCAAATAAACCATTGTTTATAAATTTGAAAGCGGTTTTATCAGATTGAAATTGTCCCGAAAAGTTTTGGATGATTTCAGGAATATCGGTTTTTGCATCAATAGCAATAGTTTCAGATGTTCCGTCAGGGTAGTTTTTGGAGATAATTTCGTTTTCTATTTTTATCGAAGCGATTGGATTACAGCAGATATAGGAAAAGCTATTGTCATTTCCATGATAATCACTGCTTTCCAGCAATAAACTATTGGGAAATTTATCTCTTATTTTGAAATAGATACTCACCGGAGTAATCGTATCGGCAAGGATTTGTTTGTAGCTGGTTTGCAGTTTATAGGTTTTCATGCTTTATGTTGCTTTTGATTCAATGGATTTTTTAAATTTTTCCTCATTTTGCTAAATGAAAAAAGGCCTGTCGTGATGACAAGCCTTTTTATATTTATAGTTCAAATAATACTATAGGAGCTTAGTTCACGACGTTTGACGTAAATTATTCCACCACCAAGTATTGTTTGTTATTGTTATCATGTTTTGTTTTCTTATTTGCAAATATATAAATGATATTTGTTTTGACAAAAAATATGAAATAAAAAAAAAGATATTTTTTTTGAATTTTTGTTAAATTACAATGGTTAAAACACTAAAGTTACATTTAATTCAAAATCATCGTAAATTGTCTTATCCCCTAAGTCGTCAAAATAACTGCCTGAGCCATATTTAATGTCATATTTGGTCCGATTAATATTTAATGAGGCTGTGGCTTTGTTTTTTCCAACTATAGCCAAATCAAATTGTATAGGGTTTGTAATCCCTTTTATGGTTAAATCGGCATTAATGAGATAGGTGTTGTTTCCCTTGCTGGCAATACTTTTAAAGGTTAACATCGAAGTGGTGTAATTTGCAGTGTTGAAAAAATCTTCCGATTTTAAATGACCTTCCAGTTTTTGTTTAGAACTGCCTGTTTGATCAGTATTCGATAAGCTAGTCATATCTGCAGTAAAACTTCCTCCTGCTAATTTGTTGTCTTTAAAAACAAGATAACCGTCCTTAAATTTGACGCTTCCTTCATGTTCACCCGTTATTTTTTTTCCTACCCAATTAATGCTGCTCTTTGCTACATCAATTTTAGAAGTTTGTGCATTTCCTTTGTGAAAGGAAAACAGAATCAGTAAAACAATGCTAAGTGATTTTAATTTGCTCATATTTTATAAATTAAATTAATAAAAAAGTAAATAAATTGTAGGCTGATTTTATCTTGATAAAAAAAACGAAATCGATTGAATTATGATTGCGGTATGCGTTTGATTCTAAATGTTTTTATAAAGTTAATTTAAAATTTTGTATTTCAGTTACTTTCAATCTATTATTTTGCTGTGGTTTTTTAATGTTAATAGAATATTTAAAGTGTTGTTTAAATCATGATTTTACATTGTTAAGTAACAAAAAAGCCCGATAAAATATCGGGCTTTAAAGTTAAGAATTCAATTATTTACTCACTATTGGATTTGTGTTTTTGGTTCTAAAATCGGGTAAGTTTTTAACATCCGATTGAATGAATAATTCAGTATTGGTGAATTTTGTAATATCTAATGAGAAGGTGTCACTGTTGTACCAATTACTTAATTCGGAATTATAGTTGGGGCTTTCGCTTAAAACCACACCGCCACATCGGTTAATCTGTATTCCTTGGATGTTGATTTTTGCTAAATTAGCAGGGAATGCGGCTATTTTGTTTTCGAGTAAAACACAGCTGCTAAAACCATCTATAATACTGTTAATGATATTAAAATAGCTTTTTTCTTTGATATAAACCGCTTCTCTAACCAGTCCCTGATTGTTGTCTTCGGTATTTATCAATGTCATGTTGCTGGCTGTAATTTTGGTTAGTTTTTTTGTTATATCTGCATTTTCAATTTTATCGTATGAATCAATTTCAAAACAGCGTGAACCTGATATGTCCGAAGAATATGGATTACGAATAGCTATACTATTGGAAATAGTACATTGAACACCTTGAGTAAAATCAAAATCATCATCGGTTGCTCTAAACGAAATCAGATTGCTAAAATTAACATCACCTCCATAAGATTCGAATGAATCATCATTTGAAAAACTAATTTGAATGAATTCAAACTTAGTGCCTCTTCCGACGCCGCCCAATGATAATCCGTTCAATTCTTTAAGAGCATTGATTTTGTGGCCTGAATATTCGATACGGACATATTTTAAAATACCCGAATTGCTGTTTGGGTCTTGTCCTCCATAATAACTGACAGCTGGATCTAAATTGAAATCTAAAAAACTAACGCCTCCAATTTTATTGATAGGAGCTTCGCCTAATATAATAATGCCTCCCCAATCGCCTGGTTTTCTCATTAAATTAGAATTGTTTGAAGTAAAAACAATAGGTTCGGCAACGGTGCCTTCGGCCATAAGTTTACAGCCTTTGGTGATAACAAGAGTTCCACAGGATTCTTTATCGCCTCTAATGACTGTTCCAGGTTCTATTGTTAAAACAGCTTTATTAGTTACATAGACAGTTCCAATTAATTTGTACGTATTGTTTTTAGTCAATTTTAGGTCTTTGTCTATGGTACCTGTTAGTATTTGGTTGGCTTCATTATATATGGTAGTGCTTGGTTTAAAATTTGTCCAATTGTTCATCCAGTTGGTGTCGCCAGTAATTCCTTTTATTTGTTGGGCATTCAATAAGGTAATAGAAAATAAAATGATAATGACTGCCAGTAGTTTTGCTTTCATAACGCTAATAGTTGTGGTTTTTTTGTTTTTTTAATCCTTTAGTTTTGTTTTCAAAATTACCGGAACAATGTCTTAGACGTATTTTCTTAATGTTATCGATTTATGATTTTTGAGTTAATATTTTTCTGTATATGTTCGCAAGGAGCTGGCTGTTCATAATATTTTTTTGAGCTGATTTTAGCGTAAAAAAAATACCCCCAGCAAAAAATGCTGAGGGTACTTTCCATTATTGAATTCTAAAATTAAAAGTTCAAGTTTACGGTTAATTCAAATTCATCATAGATAGCTTTGTCACCAATGCTTTCGAAGAATGATTTAGAATTGTATTTAATATCGTATTTAGTACGGTCTACATTAAAAGCTGTAGTAGCAGTTTTTCCTTTTACAGTGATGTCAAATGTTACAGGTTTAGTGATTCCTTTGATAGTCAAATCAGCAGTTACAGTGTATACGTCTTTTGCTTTTACAGCAATAGTTTTGAAAACTAAAGTTGAAGTTGGGAATTTTTCAGTTCCAAAGAAATCTTCTGATTTCAAGTGACCGTTTAATTTTCCTAAGTATTCACCTGTAAGATCTGTAGCTGTCAAAGATGTCATATCAACAGTAAAAGACCCTCCTGTTAGTGCATTTTTTTTGAATACTAGAGCGCCGCTTTTAAAAGCTACAGTTCCAGAGTGCTGACCTGTTACTTTTTTTCCAACCCAGTTAATGCTGCTTTTAGCTACATCAATTTTTTTAGTTTGTGCAGTTACTGCTAATGTGGACAATGCTACTACGAATGCTAAGGCGATAGTTTTTAAATTTTTCATGTTTTAATTTGTTTAAAATGATTTAATTATGAATTAGTAATTATTAAGATTATAAAGTGATAAATAGTTCTTCTTGTGATTTTCTGACTTTTTTGTAAAATTGGGTAGTGTCTTCTTCATGACGGTATCCAATTGTTGCAATAAGAGAAGCATTAAGATTTAGTTTGTCTAGACCTAATATTTCATTTACCTGAGCAGGGACAAAACCTTCCATTGGAGTTACGTCAATTTTTAGTTCGGCAGCGGCATTTAGTAAGTTTCCTAATGCTAAATACGTTTGTTTTGATGTCCAAACATTTTTGATTGCAGGTTCCAAAGTTGATATTTTAGATTTCATAAAATCGCCGTATCCAGCCAATGCTTCAAGAGGAGTTTCTCTTTCAACGCTAATGGCATTTAAAAATTCATCAATAGCTTCATCTCCAATATTTGTATCATTTGCAAAAATGAATAAATGTGATGCATCTACTATTTGGGTTTGTCCCCAAGCAGCTGGCTGAAGCTGTGCTCTTAATTCTGGATTTTCTACGATGATTACTTTGTAAGGCTGTAATCCGTATGAAGAAGAACTCAATCGAATAGCTTCTTTTAAGGTATTTAAGTCTTCTGCTGAGACTTTTTTAGTTGCATCAAATTTCTTTGTTGCGTATCTCCAATTTTGATTGTTCAAAAAATTACTCATGATTATTTAATTTATTTGGTTCTGTATTTTTCTAGTAATGTATTCAGTTGTTCTAATTCTTGGTTATTTAAATTTTTGGCAAAAAAATCTTCGTGTTCTTTTACTTTAGGATCTAGTTCAGCTAATAAATCAAGACCTTTTTGGGTAATTAATACTTCAATTTTTCTTCGGTTATCCGGACAAACGTTACGTGTAACTAAATCTTTCAATAATAATTTATCTACTAATCGCGTTGTATTGCTCGTTTTGGCCAACATCCTTTCCTGTATAATGCACATATTAGCAGGACAACCTTTTTGGCCTCTTAATATTCGTAATACATTAAATTGTTCTCCTGATATATCATAAGGTTTTATGATGTCATTAAAACGTTCTGTAATTACGTTTACAGTGTACATTATATTCAAAACAATTTGTTTTGATTTGCTATATTCAACCTTGCTTTTTAATTCATCTTCAATCTTCATAGCTAGTCAATCTTTATTTGTTGGTACAAATGTAACACATTTTATATTTGTATATACAAATGTTAGAGTTAATTTTTTGTTAAGAAAAGATGATGAAATAACATCCATAAATAATTCAAAGACTGCTATAACAGGAACGGAGCCTAGTAAAATAAGGATTTTCAATTACAATAGGAGTGTATTAAAACAAAGAAGTTCTTATTCATTCTATGTTACATAGCCATTACTTTTAATTCATTTTCAAGCCTGTCAAAGTTTTCTTCATTTTTATCGACTACAAATGGCTTCAATTTATTGCATTCTTCGGCTGAATTAAAAAGCATTTTAAAAACAATTTTTGTTTTTTTGCCGGACACTTCTTCAAATGTTGCCAGTATTTGAAATAATGGTTTAGAATGGCGTTTCCAAGCTATTAATGAAGGTTTTTCTATTTTGATAAACTCACATTCATTAGGATAATTTCCTTTGTCTGGGCCGTGCATAATAAAGCTCCATTTTCCGCCTACCCGGAAATCAAATTCATTAAAAGTATTTGTGAAACCTGCTGGTCCCCACCATTTTTTTAAATGTTCAGGTTCTGTCCAGGCACGATAGACAAGTTCTCTTGATGCGTTTACAATTCTGGAACTGACTATTTCGCTGTCTGGGGTTGTTATTGTAATTTCTGTTGCCATTTACATTTGTTTTAGTATTATCGTCAGTTTAAAATAGATTGTCTCTAAAATTGATGACTTAGAGAAAGTTTTTTTAATAATACTAAGGTATAAAATAAATAGGATATAGAATTTTGATATGGATTAATACTGTTGTGGCCGCAAGAGGGATAGCGCCAAATTACCGAAGTAATGGCAATAGCCCGACCGCATTAGGGAAAGGGGCGAATAGGCGTGTGCAGCATGAGCCCCTTTACCTAATGTGGTCTTGCCCAAATGAGCTTTAGTAAATTGATGAAGTAAATGAATTACAAAATGTCAGTTTGTCATATTGTTTTATGCCAATTGTATTATAAACTGACATTTTACTCGGTTTTTTATATTGGCACAGTGATTGCTTTTGAGTCTTCGAGTTATAAAATAAGTATATAATAAAAATTAAATATATTAAAAATGGGTAAAATAATCGGAATTGATTTAGGTACTACAAACTCTTGTGTTTCTGTAATGGAAGGTAATGAAGCAGTTGTTATTCCTAATGCGGAAGGAAAAAGAACTACACCATCTATCATCGCTTTTGTTGAAGGTGGAGAAATTAAAGTGGGAGATCCTGCTAAAAGACAAGCAGTAACTAATCCAACTAAGACTATTGCTTCTATCAAACGTTTTGTGGGACATTCTTTTGCTGAAATCACTGAGGAGGCAAAAAGAGTTCCTTATTCAGTAGTAAAAGGTGACAACAATACTCCACGTGTGGATATTGACGGCCGTTTGTACACTGCACAAGAATTGTCAGCTATGACACTTCAAAAAATGAAAAAAACTGCTGAAGACTATTTAGGTCAAACAGTTACTGAAGCGGTTATTACTGTCCCTGCTTACTTTAATGATGCGCAGCGTCAAGCTACAAAAGAAGCTGGTGAAATTGCAGGTCTTAAAGTAATGCGTATCATCAACGAACCAACTGCAGCAGCTTTGGCATACGGTTTGGACAAAAAAGGAACTGATCAAAAAATTGCTGTTTACGATTTAGGTGGAGGTACTTTTGATATCTCTGTTCTTGAATTAGGAGACGGAGTTTTCGAAGTATTGTCTACAGATGGAGACACTCACTTAGGAGGAGATGATTTTGACCACGAAATTATTGACTGGTTAGCAGACGAATTTAAAGCTGAAGAAGGTATCGATTTGCGTTTGGATCCAATGTCATTACAACGTATCAAAGAAGCTGCTGAGAAAGCTAAAATTGAATTGTCATCTTCTGCAGAAACTGAAATCAACTTGCCATACGTAACTGCTACAGCTTCTGGACCAAAACACCTAGTTAAAAAATTAACTAGAGCTAAATTTGAGCAACTAACTGACTCATTAGTAAAACGTTCTATGGCACCAGTTGCTAAAGCGTTGAAAAATGCAGGTTTATCTGTTTCTGACATTGACGAAGTTATCTTGGTTGGAGGTTCTACCCGTATCCCAAGAATTGTTGACGAAGTTGAAAAATTCTTTGGTAAAAAAGCGTCTAAAGGAGTTAACCCTGATGAAGTTGTTGCTATTGGAGCTGCTATTCAAGGTGGAGTTCTTTCTGGAGATGTAAAAGATGTATTGCTGCTTGACGTTACGCCTTTATCTTTAGGTATCGAAACTATGGGTGGTGTTATGACTACATTAATTGAGGCTAACACAACTATCCCAACTAAAAAATCTCAAGTATTCTCTACTGCTGCTGATTCTCAGCCATCTGTTGAAATCCACGTATTGCAAGGAGCTAGAGCAATGGCTGTGGATAACAAAACTATCGGTCGTTTCCACTTAGATGGTATCCCGCCAGCACCAAGAGGAGTTCCTCAAATTGAAGTAACTTTTGATATTGATGCTAATGGTATCATCAAAGTTTCTGCAACAGACAAAGGAACTGGTAAATCTCACGATATTCGTATTGAAGCTTCTTCTGGATTGACAGCTGAAGAAATCGAAAGAATGAAAAAAGATGCTGAAGCTAATGCTGATGCTGACAAAATCGCAAGAGAAAGAGCTGAAAAATTGAACGAAGCAGATGGAATGATCTTCCAAACTGAGTCTCAATTGAAAGAGCTTGGAGCTAAATTATCTGATGATAACAAAGTGGCTATCGAGTATGCATTGACTGAATTGAGAATGGCTCACCAATCTCAAGACATCCCTGCAATTCAAACTGCTCTTGACAACATCAACGCAGCCTGGAAAAAAGCTACTGAGGAAATGTACGCTCAAGGAGAACAAGGTCAACAAGCAGCTGAGCCACAAGCTCAATCGCAAGGAGACAATGTTGAAGACGTTGAATTTGAAGAAGTAAAATAATTATTTCTCGTTGAGACGCGATTAATCGCGTCTCAACACTATAATAAATGGGAAACCGAGTCAGAAATGGCTCGGTTTTTTTATGCCTTAAAGCCAGCGTTTGCAGTTTTTTTTGTAATATTACTATACAAATTATTTTATGAGAAAGATTAAATACAAGAAAGGGAAGAGATTACAGCCTTATACGCTCGAATATACGGGACAGCACAAAAATAAAGAAATTGAAATGCAATTGTTTGTTTTTGATGATTGCACGGTTTCTGAATATGAAAACGGGACTATTGATAATTTAGAAAAACATATTGATTTAGCTAAAACCAATTGGCTGAATATTCATGGTTTAAACGATGTTGATCTGCTTAAAGATGTTGCAGGATATTTTGACATCAACGATTTTATGCTGGCTGATATTCTGAATACAACTAAGAGAACCAAACTGGAAGAAGAAAAAGAGGTTTTGTTCTTTAATATAAAATCGATTTTGCCTTCTGAAAGTTCCGATGATATTAGGGTTGAACAAATTAGTTTTTTGCTGAAAAGAGGAATTCTGATTTCTTTCCAGGAAAAAAGAAGTGATTTTTTCACCCATATAAGGGAACGAATCCGTACCAATTCCGGAATTGTGCGCTCTAAACGGGCAGACTATTTATTGTATATTCTGCTGGATGCCATTATAGGTAATTTTTATATTACGATCGAAGCCGAAGAGGATAAAATAGAAGATTTGATAGACTGTACCAAAAATAGTGCTGACCCCATTATTTTGGAAAAAATTGAAAAACACAGGGATATTTTTAATTTTTTAAAGCGCTCTATTATACCGCTTCGGGATTCTTTGTATGATATTAAAAGTATTAAAGAGGATAATGTTTTTGATGAAATTGAATCGGATAATTTTAGTTTTTTTACCCGTTTGCATCAAAAATGTTTAGAACTTTTGGAACAAATAGAATCGGATATGGTTTCATTGGAAAGTGCTTCTAATTTCTTTTTTGCAGCGCAGACGCATAAAATGAATGAGATTATGAAAACGCTGACCATTATTTCGGTCATATTCATTCCGTTGACTTTTATTGTGGGAGTTTATGGGATGAATTTTGATAATATGCCAGAACTGCGGGAACCAAATGGCTATTATTTTGTAATTGCCTTCATGTTTTTGACAGTAATTGGCATGGTTATTTATTTCAAGAAACGAAAATGGTTTTAATTTTATTTAAACTGATTTTGGTCATATTTATTAGGAAATTAAACATCTAATTTTGTAATTAATATAAAAGGAAAAAATAAAATTTACAATATGAAGAAAGCTATATATATCGCAACTATTGAAGAGAATTGCGGCAAGACAATAATTACTTTAGGGTTATTGAGAATGCTTTTGGGAAAGACTGCAAAAGTGGGCTATTTCAGACCTATTATTGAAGATTATGAAAAGGAGAAAAAAGACACGCATATTGAAATGGTTATTTCGCATTTTGATCTTGATATTGAATATGAGGATGCTTATGCTATTACCAAAAGTAAATTAATCAAGAAAAAAAACAATGGCAAATTAGGAGAAGTTGTTGATTTGATTATTGAAAAATATAAAAAACTGGAAGACCGTTTTGATTTTATTTTGGTTGAAGGAACCAGTTTTACAGGAGAAGGCACAGTCATTGAGCTGGATATGAATGTTTTGATTGCAAAAAATCTAGGTGTTCCTACTATTATTGTTGGCTCTGGGGAAGGAAAAACTTTAGATGAATTAATTGATAATTTAAATCTTGCTCATAATTCCTTTAAGATTAAAGAAGTGGAAGTATTGGCTGTAATTGCCAATAAAGTACAGCCGGAGAATCTGGAGTTAGTTACTACCAGTCTGAAAAAAAGCCTGCCGTCATCGGTTCTTGTAAATTCGATACCATTAATTGGAAGTTTAAACAATCCTACTATACATGAGATTGTCGAAGTATTGAATGCCGAAATATTATTTGGTCATGAATATTTAAACAATCAAATAGGAAGTTACAGTATTGGAGCAATGCAATTATGCAATTACTTACTGCATCTGAAAGAAAATGGGCTTATTATCACGCCTGGTGACAGAGCCGATATTATTCTGGGAGCCTTGCAGGCAAATGAATCTGCCAATTATCCATCAGTTTCAGGAATTGTATTGACTGGAAATATTATTCCAGAGGATAGTATTATGAAATTGATAGAAGGACTTTCATCAGTAGTGCCAATTATTACCGTAGAAGGGGGAACGTATCATATTGCGAATAAAATAGGAAATATTAAATCTAAAATCTATCCTGATAACCTGCAAAAAATTGAGACATCGATCAATACGTTTGATAAATATGTAGATTTAGATGTTTTGATCGATAAGTTTAACGCTTTTGAAGCCGAAGGAATGACGCCAAAAATGTTTCAGTATAATTTGGTAAAAAGAGCTAAAGCACATAGAAAACATATCGTTTTGCCCGAAGGAAGTGATGAAAGGATTATCATTGCTGCTGCCCGTTTACAAGCGATGGATGTTGTGGATCTTTCTATTATTGGGAACAAAAAACAAATTGAAAGTAAAGTAGCTGAATTAGGCTTAGAGTTGGATTTTTCAAGAATACCGATTATAAATCCAATAGAATCAGAGCTGTATGATGATTATGTAAATACTTATTATGAGTTAAGAAAAGCCAAAAATGTGACTCTTGGAATGGCAAGGGATTTAATGGAGGATGTCTCTTATTTTGGAACGATGATGGTGTATAAAGGGCATGCTGACGGAATGGTTTCCGGGGCGGCACATACTACTCAGCATACTATTTTGCCTGCATTGCAGTTTATTAAAACCAAACCTAACTCTTCTGTTGTTTCCTCTATATTTTTCATGTGTCTGGAAGATCGCGTTTCTATTTTTGGTGATTGTGCAATCAATCCAAATCCTACGGCCGAACAATTGGCAGAAATTGCAATTTCATCTGCAGATTCTAGTATTGGTTTTGGAATAGAACCAAAAATAGCCATGTTATCTTATTCATCCGGTTCGTCTGGAAAAGGTGATGAAGTGGATAAAGTGAGAACTGCAACGGAAATAGTGAAACAAAAACGCCCAGATCTCAAAATAGAAGGTCCTATTCAATACGATGCAGCTGTCGATTTGGAAGTAGGACAAAGCAAAATGCCGAATTCTGAAGTGGCTGGTCACGCCAGCGTATTGATTTTTCCTGATTTGAATACAGGAAACAACACTTATAAAGCAGTACAGAGAGAAACTGGAGCATTAGCAATTGGTCCAATGCTGCAAGGGTTAAATAAGCCTGTAAATGATTTAAGCCGTGGCTGTACAATAGATGATATTATTAACACTGTCGTGATTACGGCAATTCAAGCACAAGGATTATAATATGAAAATAGTAATAATAAATTCAGGAAGTTCTTCTATAAAGTACCAATTGATAGAAATGCCTTCTGGAGTAGTAGTCTGTTCAGGGATGATTGATAGAATAGGGTTGGAAACATCTAATTTTACTTATGTAACCAAAGCCGTTAAAGTAGAGGAAATTCTGCCAATCGCCAATCATAAAATTGGGCTTAATAAAATCGCTCAATTGCTTATGGATGACGAAAAAGGAGTTATAAAAAGCACCAAAGAGATTGAAGCTGTTGGACATAGAGTGGTGCATGGCGGCAGCTCATTTTCGGATACAACCTTGATCACTCCAGAAGTTAAAGAAGAAATAAGAAAATTATGTGATTTAGCACCTTTGCACAATCCAGCGCATTTAGAAGGAATTATTGTGGCCGAAGAAATTTTTGCTGAAGCCAAACAAATAGCTGTTTTTGATACTGCTTTTCATCAAACAATGCCTGAGGTAGCATATAAGTATGCTATTCCTAATTATTTTTTAAAGGAGAATAAAATTAGAGCTTATGGCTTTCATGGAACATCTCATAAATATGTATCTGAAAAGGCAGTTCAGTATCTGAGAGCTTCAGATAAGCCTCATAAAAATATGATTACTATACATTTAGGCAACGGCTGTAGCATTACAGCTGTGAAAGATGGGAAAAGTATTGAGACCTCGATGGGCTTTACTCCAATCAGCGGATTGATTATGGGAACCAGAAGCGGTGATATCGATCAATCTGTAATATTTCATATGATGAAAGTATTGAATTATACAGCAGACGAAGCTAATGCTTTATTGCAAAAACAAAGCGGAATGCTTGGTTTGACAGGATATAGCGATTTAAGAGATATTGAATCAAATGCTGAGCAGGGAAATAAAGACTGTCAATTGGCATTAGCAATGAATGCCTATCGAATAAAAAAATACATTGGTTCCTATACAGCTGCTTTAAATGGTTTGGATGCCATTATTTTTACTGCTGGAATTGGTGAAAATTCATCTTACATCAGAAAATTAGTGTGTACCGATATGGAGTATTTTGGGATTGAATTAGACCTGTCTAAAAATGAAATCCGTTCCAAAGAAATTCGAGAAATCAATTTGCCAGAATCGAAAACGAAAATTTTGGTTGTTCCTACCAACGAAGAAATCGAAATTGCTAATCAAGTGTATAAATTACTGCTGAATTAAAAAATAAATAATGAATGTCCAAAAAAGCTTCTGTATTCAGAGGCTTTTTTTGTGTTTTTAATTGCGGAAATGTAATTATATTTGATAAAAAATCGCTACATTTTGAAAACTAAACTTATCTATATATTCATTTTTGGTTTTATATCATTACATCTTACAGCTCAGGAATTGCTCCCTTTTGTTGAAAATTACAGCAAATCAAATTATCAGGGAGATAACCAGATTTGGAGCGTAGCACAAGGAAAAGATAATGCTATGTATTTTGCTAATAATAACTATTTGCTAAGGTATGATGGCGTAAAATGGGAGAAATATAAATTACCCAATAAAACTATAATCCGATCAATAATGGTCGAAGGAGATAAGATTTATTCGGGTTCTTATCAGGAATTCGGCTATTGGTATCGAAAGGATGCCAAGATGCATTATGTTTCTATTTCCAAAGGGAAGAAAGTATTTGATGAGAAGAATAATAATGATGAAATATGGAAGATATTTAAGTTTAATAATAAAATTTATTTTCAATCTTTTAATGGTCTTTTTGTATATGACGGAAAAGTGATTAAAGAGAAAATTTTTCCTTTTTTAATATCCTATTGTTTTATTGCCGGCAATGAATTATTGATTGCTTCTGTAGAAAAAGGAATTTACAGGCTAAATAATGGAGAGATTGAAAAAGTAAACGGGCTGTCCCTTTTAGAAAATAACGTAATACATTCTATTCAGAAATATCAAGGAAAAACCTATTTTTTTACCAAAAAGCATGGAGTTTATGTGCTTGAAAATAATATTTTAAGCGCTTGGAAAAACGAGTTAAATGAAATTCTAAAATCTGCTAATATTAATGTTGCCCAATTTATCAAAAATAATAAACTGATTATTGGTACCGCAAATAATGGCGTTTATATTCTGGACTTGACAGATGGCACTTATGAAAATATTAACAGGAACAATGTCCTGATGAACAATTCTATTTTGAGTATTGGACAGGACGAAGAAAATGATTTGTGGCTAGGTCTTGATAACGGAATCGCTCATATTGAGGTAAATTCCCCAATTTCAATATTTTATGACAGTTCAGGGATTTTAGGTTCGGTTTATTCGGTAGCGAGCATTCCGCAAGGCTATTTGATGGCTTCCAATCATGGTGTGTTTAAGTATGAAGGAAAACAGCTTTCTTTGATTCCCAGTACGCAGGGACAGGCTTGGGTTATCAGTAAAATAAACGATCAGTATCTCATAGGTCATAATGAGGGAACATATATTTATAAAAATGGTATATTCAGTAAGCTGAGTACTATTAACGGAGGGTGGAATCTAGCCAAGAGCGCCATTAATAATTCCTATCTGCAGGCTACTTACAGCGGAATTGTAATTTATAATGATGCCAATAATTTAAAAGAAAAGACAGCGCTTAAAGGGTTGCAGAAGCCAATTAAGTACCTTGCCCAAAATAGAAAGAATGAAATTTGGGCAGCAGATATCAATAGAGGCTTATATCGTATTTTATATAATGATGCTTATAAAATCAAAGTCGATAATGTGACCCAGCGCAGTAAAATTAGCAATGACTTTGGAGTGAAAATATTTGAATTTAGAAATGAAATCCTTTTTTTGATTAACAATACATGGTACACATTCAACTCCTTTACTAATCAATTAGAAGCTAATCAATTGTTTAATGAAAATTTCAAAAATGTTTCCAATATTGTCTCTATCGATGAAAATCATTTTATGGTGCTGCAAGATGGTCTTTTATATCATGTTTATGCTCAAGGATCTAAGTTTATCAGGAACAGTATTCAGGAGAAATATTATAAAGGAAAAATCATTAATGATAATTTGAAGATTTTTAAAGATAAAAATAATTATTTGCTCAATCTGGATGATGGCTTCATTTCTTTAGATTTAAGGTATAATAAGAAAGAAAAAGCGAATGTAAAAATTGAAGCCTTCAATAATGATAATTTAGTCGAAAATAATTCGAAGATCAAGCACAATTCAGAGTTGAGGATTGATGTTATATCTGGAGTTTACGGAGCTTCGAAACCAGATTTATTTTACAGATTAAATGGTAAAAAAGAGTTAGTTCCAATAAAGGAAGGCTTGATACTCCTGAACAACCTTACTAGCGGTTCTCATGATGTTACCATTTACAGTAATGATGGCTTACACTATAATAAAGCGGCTAATTTTCAGTTTACTGTAGCCAATGCATGGTATTTTTCCATTTGGATGATCTTAGTTTACCTTATTGTCGTTGGGCTTATCTTATATCTTTATTATAAATGGAATAAGATTAAATATATTCAAAAACTTAAACTGCAGAAAGAGGAACTAAAGCATCAGAGAGAAATTCTGGAGATGGAACTGAAAGCCGAAAATGAGTTAAACAGGCAGGAATATGAGAAGCATATTCTGGAACTCGAATTGCAGTCAAAATCTTCGGAAGTAGCAGGCAAATCGCTTTCGATTGCTAAGCAAAGCGAAATGATTGAAAACATTCAGAATATATTAGATTCAGAATCGGATTTCAATAAACTAAAAAGCGAGATAAAAAAAGCTATAAAAATTAATGCTGTTAATAAGCATGAATGGGAAATTTTTGAGACTAATCTGAATCAAATTAATAATGAGTTTATTATTGCTCTTTCAAAGAAATACCCAAATCTGACTTCTAAGGATATTAAGCTGTGTGTGTACCTGAAAATGAATCTTTCTTCCAAAGAAATTGCTCCTATGATGAATATTTCTTTTAGAGGTGTAGAGCTGCACCGTTACCGTTTAAGAAAAAAACTTGGGCTTTCTCAAGAAGAAGTGCTTTCTAAATTTTTATTATCTATATAAAATGATGTATTTTTTTATTAATAATATATTTATTTCGCATAATTTTTATGGAATAACAATACATCATTACTACATCATTAGCTTTTGCCATACTTCTTCATGATCTCCTTAAATCCTTTAAAACAAGGATTTATAAAAATAAAAACACGGTTTGATGTATTTATGTAGTAGTGTCACTTCAGCTACTACAACGTTGTAATTGGTTAATTTAGCTCAACTAACTTAAACGTTTAATAAACCTATGAGAAATTTTATTTTTAGCTTTTTAGCACTCATTCTACTTCCAGCCTATATGTCTGGTCAAGTAATCAAAGGAAAAGTATCGGATCAGAATGGAATTGGAATTCCCGGAGCATTTGTTGTTGCAGGAAATGTTTCCACTGATACTGATTTTGATGGAAGTTTTAGTATTAATGCCAAAGAGGGCACAATATTAAAAATTAGCTTAGTCGGTTTTGAATCTGTATCAGTAGCTGCAACTTTGACACCGATGACTATAACAATGAAAGAATCCAAAGACACTGCATTGAAAGAAGTCGTAGTTATTGGATACGGTACAAGAAAGAAAATTGATAATACTACGGCAATTTCTTCTATAAAAGCAGAAGAAATTGCCAAAACCAAAGTATTGAATGCATCGCAGGCTATTCAAGGTAAGGCGGCGGGGGTGCAGGTTACTTCATCTGATTTGCCAGGAAGTACTCCTTCAGTGGTTATTAGAGGTTTAGGAACTGCATTAGGAGGAAGAACTCCTTTATATGTCGTAGACGGAATGCCAACTGAGAACATCAATAACATTAACACTAATGACATTACTTCTTATGATATTCTAAAAGATGCTTCAGCGTTAGCTATTTATGGTACAAGAGCTGCGAATGGAGTTATCATTATTACTACAAAAAAAGGTAAAGGAGAAAAGGTTTCTGTAGAAATAGAAAGTTATGCTGGTATAAGAGAACCACTTAAAAAAGTGAAAATGGCTGGTAGTAACAAATATGCTTACTATACGAATTCGGCTTTGCAATCTACTACTTTTTCTCAGGATCAACCCGTTAATACAGATTGGTTTGATGAAATTACCAGAACGGGAACTTATAATCAAAACAATATTTCTGTTTCGGGAGCAACTGAAAACATAAAATATTTTTTCAGTTTAGGAAATTATGAAGAAAAAGCAATTTTAAATGGATTGGATTATGGCCGTACTACCTTTAGAAATAATAACGAATATAAAATTTCTAAGAAACTGACTTTAAATCAAAATTTTAGTTTTACATCTACTAAGTCTACACCAAAACCATTGGGAGCTTTCACAAATGCCTACAAACAATCTCCAATTGTACCGGTTCGTTTTGCAGATGGTAAATACGGAGTTTCCAGAGTTGGGGATGATGGTTTTGCAAGTGAAACAGGGGCAGCATTTAATAATGTTGGAAATCCGGTAGCTCAACTTGACTTTTTTAATGAAGAGCAAAGAAGTGTAAACTTGCAGGGAGGTTTGAAATTGGATTATGAAATTATAAAATCATTAAAGTTTACATCCCAATTTAATGGAGAGTATTATACTTGGAAACAATATAATTTTGAAGACACTAAAAATATTTGGTTAGCAGGAAACCCTGATAAAGTGGCAAGTGATTATGAGAAACTATTTCCAAATGCCAATTTAAATTCATTGACCAAAGGCAGAGAAGAATATTTTAATTGGAATTTGTCCAATTACTTAACATACAATAAAGTATTTGCTGAAATTCATGATGTCGAAGTTACTGCAGGCATTGAAACAAATGTTAAGGGATCTAGAGAAAAATTGACTATCAAAAGGAAAAATGTAAATTCCGATGCTAACTATTGGGCTTTAAAAGATGTTGAATACGCAACAAATGTGATAAGTTATAAAGATGAGGTTTTTAATGAAACAAAACTAGCTTCATACTTGGGTCGTTTCCAATACAAATTGATGGACAGATATTTGGTGACAGGAACAATAAGACGTGACGGCTCATCAAATTTTGGCAAAGATTATCGTTGGGGAACTTTTCCTGCCTTTGGTGCAGGATGGATTATTACCAAAGAAGACTTTATGACAGATGTGAAAGGAATCAATTTGTTAAAATTAAGAGGAAGCTGGGGACGATTGGGAAATCAAAATGTACCGCTTAACAGTCAAGGGTATACTTCTGGTTTGAACACATATTTAGGAGGTTCCATATTAAACGAAGGAACGACAATCAACTCGCAAATTGACCCTAGTTTATCTTGGGAAATCAGTGAAGAATCTTCAGTAGGTCTTGATTTTGAATTTTTAGATAATAGATTAAAAGGAACTGTTGATTTGTATGAAAAAAATACAACCAACGTAATTTTAAATACAAAACCTTATTCTACATCAGGGATTACAAGCGCATCACCGGCACACGTTGGAGAAGTATCAAACAAAGGATATGAGATTTCTTTGCGTTGGGATGATAAAATCAATGATGATTTTAGCTATTACATTGGCGGTAACTTTTCAAATAATAAAAATGAGCTTACTGGTTTAAAAAATGTGGTTTTATCTCCAGTTATTGGAGGAGGATTGGGTAACGGCCAAGATACTAAATTGCTTGATAATACTACAGTTGGCCAACCACTAGGAAGTTTTTATGTCTATGAATATGCAGGTTTTGACGCTACAAATGGTAAAATGCTGTACTATAATGCAGCAGGCGACAAAGTAACTCAAGATGCTTTAAGCGCAGCTACAGATAAAAAGTATGTTGGATCCAGTTTGCCAAAATCTAATTACGGTATTTCTTTAGGATTCAATTACAAAAACTTTGATTTTTCTGTTGATGGATACGGAACAGCAGGCGCAAAAGTATACAACGGCAAAAAAGCACAGCGTTTTTCTGGAGAAAACATAGAAGAATCTCTTGCTACAGATTTCTGGACAGCCAATAATTTAACAGCTTCAAACCCAGCACCATTTAATCAAGTGCCCGTTGCTTCTACTTATTATTTAGAATCTGGTGACTTTTTTAGAATTAATAACATAACACTGGGATACAAGCTGCCATTACAAAGCACTAGTTTCATTAGCGCTTGCAGAATTTATGTAAACGCTATAAACCCATTTATTACACAAAAATTCTCAGGATTCTCTCCAGAATTAAATGGTGACGGAAATCCTTACGGAACTCAAGGAGTAGAGCTTGATGCTTATCCAACTTTAAGATCATTTGTTATTGGTGCTAATTTAAAATTTTAATACAATGAAAAAGATATATATAGCAACGTTTGTAGTATCGGCATTCTTTTTTTCTGGATGTGCAGACGATTATTTAGATGTAGACCAAACAGAATCTATTTCTACAAAAGATATAGAATTATATAATAATGATGCTGGAGCTGCTCAGTTTGTTACGGCCATTTATAACAAGTTTTTGAATTGGGATATGACTTCATTCGGATGGATAGGTCTTTCAAGCATTACCTCTGATGATGCCGATAAAGGATCGTCTCCTGGTGATACGGGAACAGACAAAGATGTACTGGATGCATTAACATACAATGCTTCAAACCCATCTGCAGAGAGTACGTTTAATGCTAATTATGATGGAATTAACAGATGTAATCAAGCCTTAAGCATTATTCCAAAATTAGATAAAGCTGATCCAAATTTAAGAGCTAGGCTAATTGGTGAAGCTAAGTTTTTAAGAGCTTTTATGTATTTTACTTTAGTAAAATGCTACGGTGGAGTTCCAATTGTGGATCATTTGCCAGTTCCAGGTTCAGATTCGGATAGAATTATGCAGTTGACTCGTAAAACAGCAGCTGAAGTATATGTTTTTATCGAAAGTGATTTAAATGATGCTATTGCTGCTTTACCAGAAAAAACAGCTTATTCTGTAAATGAAAGATCTAGAGCTTCAAAAGGTGCTGCTTATGCTTTATTGGCAAAAGTAAGTTTGTATCAAAAAAAATGGCAACAAGTAATTGATAACTGTAATAAAGTTACAGGTTATTCAATTGTTAGTGATTATGCTTCTATGTATAAAGCTACAGGAAAATTTGATTCAGAATCTATTTTTGAAATTTACGCTCAGGGTGCTGTTCCTGCCAAAGGAATTGAGGGGTATTCTAATACGCAAGGCGCTCGTGGCGCTGGCGGTTGGGGATGGGGTTTCAATACACCATCACAAAGTTTAGTTAATGCCTATGAGCTCGGAGATGTTAGAAAAGCAGCTACAATTATCTTTAGAGGAACAACTTTATATGATGGCAGAATAGTGCCAAATACAGTTGAAAATGAAAGATACAATTACAAGGCTTATTCTTCGGCTTACACAGATGCTTGGGAAACAGATGTTGATATTAAGTACCTAAGATATGCTGAAGTTTTATTAATGAAAGCGGAAGCTTTAAATGAATTGGGTCAAACCTCTACTGCAATTCCTTTGTTAAACCAAATTAGAAATAGAGCAGGATTAGCCAATACAACTTTTAGTTCTCAAGCAGATATCAGAACAGCGATATGGAGAGAAAGAAGAGTAGAGATGGCTTTTGAGCACGACAGATTCTTCGATTTAGTGAGAACAGGTCAAGCCAAAGCTGCATTTGCTGTAGACAATAAAGTTTTTACAGAAGGCAAAAACGAATTGTTTCCAATTCCTGCATCATTTATTAAACAGGCTGGTGGATTGTCACAACAAAATCCAGGTTATAATTAATTTTAAAAAAAGGTAAAATGAAAAAAAATAAATATATTTTCTTATTTGCTTCAGTTATAGCCATACAATTTTTTGTAAGCTGTAATGAGGAAAGCATTGATAAAGTAAACGCTCCAATTCCTTATGAGTCAATTGGAGGTTATGAAAACTCAGATGAAATTGCTAAAGACCATTTAGTTTCAAAATTTAGTTTTGATGGTAATATACAAGATTCAAAAAATGCTATAACTGGTGGAGTGGGAACTGATGTTGCTTATGAAGCTGGTATAAAAGGAGAGGCATACAAAGGTTCTTCAAGTTCATTTATTGCATATAATAATGTATCAAGTTCTGTAATTAATGTTAAGAGTATTTCAGTTTCAATGTGGATAAAAACTAATCCGCATACTGGAGGAGCTCAATCATTATTTATGCTTCCTAAGAAAACTGATTTTTGGGGAAACATTTTTACTCTGATTGAAGGTACTGGACCAGCAACAACAATGTTATTAAAAAATCATATCCAAAAAGATGTTACGCCAAGTATTCCTTGGTCGGGACAATTTATTGAACATGGAGGAGCAAATGTTTTAGCCAATATGTTTGGATCATGGAAACATTTAGTTTGGACATATAATGGTATAAGTTCTACTTACAGTCTTTATATTGATGGTCAAAAATTAGATCTGCCTGCATCTATTTCAAAAAGATATGCAAGCGATCCTTTAACTGGAGGAGGTCCCTATGGAGAATTAGCTAATTCCGAAGTTTCAAAATTTATTATTGGTGGCTATCAACAGCATTTAGGAGCTCCTTGGGGTGCTGCTGATGGATGGATGCTTCACTATACTGGTTTAATGGACGAATTTAGAATTTATGATGTAGCACTTGCAGATAATGAAGTTACAGCTCTTTATAAATTAGAAAAAGACAACAGATAGATATTCATTTACACACCTGATAAAGTTAATAAATCAGGTGTGTATTTTTTAGCCATTAATACATTTTATAAAATGAAAAGTCATCTATTCTTATTAGTTTTTTTGAATTTCTTCAATTCCTGTTCTTCATCAACACCCGAAGGAAATAGTGGAGGCACTCCATTACCAACAACTCCAACAACACCTGTAGCCGTTTTGACCGATGAACAAGCCATGGATCAGGTTCAAAAAGATGCTATAAAGTATTTTTGGGATTATGCCGAACCCAACTCTAAATTGGCAAGAGAGCGTTATCTTACCGAAGATCCTAGTTTTGAAGCGAATATCGTTACTACTGGCGGTTCTGGTTTTGGGCTAATGTCTGTAATTGTAGGAGTAGAACGTGGTTTTGTAAATAGAGGCGAGGCAGTTTCCCGATTGACAACAGCTATGATTTTCCTTGAAAATGCAGACCGTTTTCATGGAGCTTGGCCACATTGGATTGATGGAAAAACAGGTCATGTTATACCTTTTGGAACTAAAGATAATGGAGGTGATATTGTAGAAACTTCCTTTTTATGCCAAGGATTGCTAATTGTTAGAGAATATTTTAAAAACGGAAATACAGCAGAGAAAGCATTGGCTTTAAAAGCTGATAATTTATGGAAAGGAGTTGAATGGAATTGGTATACCAAAGGTGAAAATGCAATGTATTGGCACTGGTCTCCTAATTATGGCTGGGAAATGAATTTCAAATTAGAAGGTTATAATGAATGTTTGATTACCTATATTTTGGGAGCTTCATCTGTTGCTCATGCCATTCCTGCGGCAGCTTATCATGAAGCTTGGGCTAGAAATGGAGCAATTATAAACGGAGCTACTCAATATGGACTTCCGGTAATATTTAATTATAATGGAGCTACGGGCAATGTAGGTCCTTTGTTTTGGGCTCAGTATTCTTATTTGGGACTTGACCCAAGTCAGTTAACGGATAAGTATGCCAATTACTGGGAATTAACCCAAAATCATTCCAAAATCATTAATAAATATTGCATTGCAAATCCAAAGCAATGGAATGGATATTCTGAAAAATGTTGGGGGCTTACAGCGAGTTATACCAGAAATCCAGATGGGACAACAGGTTATACAGCTCACCAGCCTTTGAACGATACTGGGGTTATTACTCCAACCGCAGCTTTGTCTGCTTTTCCTTTTACTCCTGCCGAAAGCATGAAGTTTTTACATTATTTATACGATGAAAAGAAAAACACTTACGTAGGAATTGCAGGGCCTTATGATGCTTTTTCGCCACATTATAATTGGGTTACCCCTCGTTATCTGGCAATTGACCAGGGAACTATTGCGCCAATGATTGAAAACCATCGCACTGGTTTGTTATGGAAATTATTCATGAATGCGCCAGAGGTAAAACAAGGTTTGCTGAATCTTGGCTTTCATTCTGGAAAGTATGGATTTTAATATAATCTGTATATGAAATATAAAATCATAATTCCATTTTTTTTGTTTTCACTATTGACTTTTGCCCAAAAGGATATTATTGGTAATGCTAAAATAGAGGTTGTGCAAAAACAGGAATTGGGGTATGCATTGCATATTCCTGCTGACATTAAAGAGAAAAAACCATTGCTTGTTTTTTTGCATGGTTCTGGCGAAAATGGTTCGGATGTGGAGAAAGTAAAAATTCATGGCCCTTTCAAGTATTTAAAAAACCATGATATAGATGCTTATGTTCTTG
Organism: Flavobacterium sp. P3_A6; assembly: GCF_056403035.1. Taxonomy (NCBI): domain Bacteria; kingdom Pseudomonadati; phylum Bacteroidota; class Flavobacteriia; order Flavobacteriales; family Flavobacteriaceae; genus Flavobacterium; species Flavobacterium sp. P3_A6. The sequence goes on from NZ_JBFUGG010000004.1 coordinate 270,563, forward strand.
CGCCGCAATGTCCGGAAGGACAACAATGGAATCCAGATTTTTTGTATGAACTGATTTTAAAAATTCAGAAAGAAAATAATATTGATTCTAACCGAATTTATCTTACCGGGTTAAGTTCTGGAGGATGGGGAACTTGGAGTCTGGCTCTAAAGCATTCAGAAATGTTTGCTGCAGTTGTACCAGTTTCAGGCTTCGTAGATATCAATCAGTTGGAAGAAATCTGCAAAATTAAAGCAATTCCCATTCGAATTTTTCACGGTTTGCTAGATAATGTGGTTCCTGTTGATAACGATATTGCCATTTATAAAGAATTAAAAAAATGTAATAAAGATGTTGAGTTAAAGCTATTCAACGATTCAGGTCATGATTGTTGGACTCAGGTTTATGATAATTCAGCAACATACGCTTGGATATTGAAGCAAAATAAAATAAATAAAAAATGAAAAAAATAGTAATTGTAATACTCCTAGGCTCTGTTTTTTTTGGCTACAGCCAAAAGAAAGAAAATAAAAAAGCCGTTAAAATAAAACCAAAAATCGAATTTGTGGCCGAGCTGTTATCCAAAATGACTTTGGATGAAAAATTAGGACAATTGAATTTGCCAACTTCGGGAGATATAACCACCGGTCAGGCCAATAGCTCTGATGTTGCAAGAAAAATTGAAGAAGGTAAGGTCGGTGGATTATTTAATATCAAATCAGTTCAAAAAATAAAAGAAGTACAACGGATTGCTGTCGAAAAAAGCCGTTTGAAAATTCCTTTGATTTTTGGTATGGACGTAATTCACGGTTACGAAACTACTTTTCCGATTCCTCTTGGACTTTCCTGTACTTGGGACATGAATTTAATCGAAAGAAGTGCTCAAATTGCAGCACAGGAAGCGAGTGCCGATGGAATAAACTGGACGTTTTCCCCTATGGTTGATATTTCTCGTGACCCGCGCTGGGGAAGGATTTCAGAAGGTTCCGGGGAAGATCCGTATTTGGGAAGCCAAATAGCCAAAGCAATGGTGAATGGTTATCAGCAACATGATCTTTCTAAGAATAACTCGATTATGGCATGTGTTAAGCATTTTGCATTGTATGGAGCGCCAGAAGCAGGACGCGATTACAATACAGTAGATATGAGTCATATAAGAATGTTTAATGACTATTTTCCTCCTTATAAAGCCGCTGTTGATGCTGGAGTAGGATCGGTTATGGCTTCTTTCAATGAAGTTGACGGTATTCCTGCCACTGGAAATAAATGGCTTATGACTGATGTGTTGAGAAAACAATGGGGTTTTAAAGGTTTTGTAGTTACTGATTTTACAGGTATTCCTGAAATGATGGCACACGGCATGGGCGATTTGCAGACTGTAACGGCTATGTCTTTGAACGCTGGTGTTGAAATGGATATGGTAGGCGAAGGATTCTTGACTACTTTAAAAAAATCATTGGACGAAAAGAAAGTTACTATAGCGCAGATTGATAATGCGGTTACATTGATTTTGAATGCCAAATATGATTTAGGATTATTCGAAGATCCGTACAGATATTGTGATGGCAAAAGATCGAAAACTGAAATTTTTACCACAGCCAGCAGAGATGAAGCCAGAAAAACAGCTTCTCAATCATTGGTTTTACTAAAAAATAAAAATCAGTTACTGCCTTTGAAAAAATCGGGAACAATTGCTTTGATTGGACCATTGGCGGATGCCAAAAACAATATGTCAGGAACTTGGAGTGTTGCTACTAATAGAGAAAAATGTATTTCATTATTGGCAGGAATTCAGGAAGTTGCAGGGAAATCTGCCAAAGTACTGTATGCCAAAGGCAGTAATTTAGATTATGATGAGACTTTTGAGACCAATGCCACTATGTTTGGAAAAACCTTAAACAGAGATAAACGATCTAAAGAAGATATGCTCGCCGAAGCTTTAAAAGCAGCTAATCAAGCTGATGTTATTGTTGCAGCACTTGGAGAATCTGCGGAGATGAGCGGAGAAAGCAGTAGCCGTACCAATTTAGAAATTCCTCAAGCGCAAAAAGATTTATTGAACGAATTATTAAAAACAGGAAAACCTGTAGTGCTCGTATTATTTGACGGCCGTCCATTAGTATTAAACGATGAAAATGCAACTGTTCCAGCTATTTTGAATGTTTGGTTTGCCGGTAGCGAAGCTGGTAATGCTATCGCCGATGTTTTGTTTGGTGATGTAAATCCTTCTGGGAAATTAACTACTACATTTCCAAGAAGCGTTGGGCAGGTGCCAATTTATTATGCTCATAAAAATACAGGAAGACCTCTTTCTAACACAGAAGGTAAATTTGAAAAATTCAGATCTAATTATTTAGACGAAAGAAACGAACCATTATTTCCTTTTGGTTACGGATTGAGCTATACCAATTTTGAATATTCAGACCTGAAAATTTCATCTGATAAAATGAATGCTGATGGAAAAGTAACAGTTAGTATTGAAGTTGCTAATACTGGGAATTATGACGGTAAGGAAACGGTTCAATTGTATATTAGAGATGTTGTAGGATCTGTAACCAGACCTGTTAGAGAACTTAAAGCATTTCAAAAAATAACGCTGAAAAAAGGAGAAATGAAAACAGTAACATTTGATATCACTGTAGAAGACCTGAAATTCTATAATTCGGATTTAAAATTTGTTGCTGAACCTGGACAGTTTGAAGTTTTTGTTGGAGGAAACTCAAATGCAGATAAGAAAGTTAATTTCATTTTAGCAGATTAAAATTGGTTAGTAGTTTGTTTGGCCCTTCGTTTTTTGGTTAGACGAAGGGCTTTTTTTTAATCATTATTTAGGATAAAATATTTTTAAATTATATCAAATTTGATTGTTTCAGATTGATTTCCGAGTGAGGGTAATATTATTAATAAATTCTTTAATTCACTCTAGCAAAGACGCTAAGACGCAAAGTTAAGATGGTTTTTTTGCGTCTTAGCGCCTTTGCGAGAATACATTTTGACAAATTTTAGTTTCAAAAGAAAAACTGTCTAAAGCTTAAATCATTAATATAAATAGAACAAAAATGGATAAACTGTATTCGATAACGCTTTTGCTTTTTTTGATTGGTTTTTCAGTCAATACAAAAGCTCAAAATAATGCTGTTGGTGGAAAAACAGAATGGTTTGATCCTAATAAACCAGCAGTGACCTATTGTAATCCAATAAATATAGGTTACAATTATACGACTCAAAATCATAATGGTATTCCAGAATCCCGCCGTTCCAGTGCAGATCCTGTGATTATTACCTATAAAGGAGATTATTATTTATTTGCAACTAATCAGGCTGGATTTTTTTCGAGCAAAGATATGTCCGATTGGAAATTTGTATATGGCAGTTTTCAGCGAAATCCGGGTGATGATGATCAGTGTGCGCCTGCGGCTTGGGTTGTAAATGACACTTTGTTTTATGTAGGTTCAACTTGGAAAAAAGATCATCCGATCTGGAAAACAGCTGACCCAAAGTCAGGAAGATGGACAAGACATGTAAACACCGCAATGCTGCCAACTTGGGATCCTGCAATCTTTCAGGACGATGATAAAAAAGTCTATATGTATTATGGTTCTAGCGGAAAATTACCGCTTGTTGGGGTTGAAGTAGATTATAAAACCTGGCTTCCTAAAGGGAATCAGGATGACTACGCAAAACTATATGCATCAACCGAAGTTGAAGATATTCAGCGCCCGTATGGTGAGGCAAAAGCAGTTATTGGTTTAGATCCCGTAACACATGGTTGGGAGCGTTTTGGGTCTAATAACGACATGGAACCTGCACCTTGGGGGAATTTTATTGAAGGTGCGTGGATGACCAAGCACAATGGAAAGTATTACATGCAATATGGCGCTCCGGCTACGGAATTTAAGGGATATGCAAATGGTGTTCATGTAGGGAATAGCCCTTTGGGACCATTTGTATATCAAAAACACAATCCGATGTCGTATAAGCCAGGAGGTTTTGTAATTGGTGCCGGACACGGAAATACTTTTGCTGATAATTACGGTAATTATTGGAATACGGGAACCTGTAAAATCTCAATAAAAGACCGTTTTGAACGAAGAATTGATATGTTCCCAGCCGGATTTGACAAAGATAATGTGATGTATTCTATTACTTCTTATGGAGATTTTCCTATTGTGCTTCCAACAGGGCAGCGAGATCAAACAAAAGGAGCTTCTTCAGGCTGGATGTTACTTTCCTATAAAAAGCCTGTTACAGTTTCTTCATCCGAAGAGTGTAAGGAAGTCGAAACACACAGAGTGGATAATGGAGGTAAAAAAGTGTTTGAAAAAATCTGTTATGATGCTTCGAATTTAACCGATGAAAATATTCAAACGTATTGGTCGGCAACGACAGATAAAGCAGGTGAGTGGCTACAGCTTGATTTAGGCAGAAAGATGGAAATTAACGCACTACAAATCAATTATGCAGATCATAAAGCGACTCAGTACAATAAAGCCATGGATATTTATTATCAGTATAAGATCTATATGTCTGATGATGCCGAAAATTGGACTTTAGTGGTCGATAAGTCAAACAACGATAAAGATGTTCCTCACGATTATGTTGAGCTGACAAAATCAATTAAAGCCCGTTATATCAAAATGGTCAATATTCATAACGCTTCCGGTCTATTTGCAGTTTCAGATTTTAGGGTTTTTGGAAATGGATTATTGGAAAAACCAAAGGCTGTAGCTGATTTTAAAGTTAAACGAAATGCATCTGATTCCCGTAATGCAGTCATTTCTTGGAAAAAACAGAAAGATGCCACTGGTTATACTGTTTTTTATGGAATAGCTCCAGATAAATTATACAACAGCATAATGGTTTACGGAGACAGTTCTTATGATTTTAGAGGTTTAGATAAAGGAACAAAGTACTATTTTGCTATTGAGCCTTTTAATGAAAATGGAATAGGGCCTAAAAATAAGATTATTGAGATAAAATAATTTTAGATTTTGAGAAAAGTCAGCGGATAAATCCCTTTTGGTTGTTTAGAATTTTGTTTCTTTGCTTTAGCCCAAAAAAGGGTTTTGATAACCAATAAAGGAATATTACTTATGAAAAAAACAATTCTTTTAACTGCTTTATTTCTAAACGGATTGACATCTTTTGCACAATCAAATGATGAAAAAAACATTAAACTGTTTTATAAAAAAGCCTTAACCGAATCTCAATGTTATTCTTGGTTAAAACATTTATCTAACGATATCGGAAGCCGTCTGTCTGGATCTGCCAATGCAGAAACTGCAGTTAAATACACAAAATCACAATTAGAAGGTCTTGGACTAGATAAAGTATATCTGCAGGAAGTAATGGTGCCTCATTGGGTTCGCGGAGAAAAAGAAACTGCTTATATTTTAAACAATCGAACCAAAACTGTTGTGCCGATCTGTGCCTTAGGCGGATCAGTTGCAACTGCAAAAACGGGGCTTACAGCTGAGGTAATTGAAGTTAAGGGAATAAAGGAATTAAATGAATTAGGTGATAAAGTAAAAGGGAAAATTGTGTTTTTCAATCGCCCAATGAATCCTGAAAACATTGAAACGTTTGTCTCTTATGGAGCTTGTGTTGACCAAAGATTTGCTGGTGCAAAAGAAGCAGCGAAATTTGGTGCTGTAGGAACTATTGTCCGCTCAATGAATTTACGTTTAGACGATTATCCTCATACAGGAGCACAAAGTTATGGGGATTTGCCAAAAGAGAAATATATTCCAACTGCTGCAATAAGTACAAATGGAGCTGAATTATTGAGCGAATCCTTAAAAAAGAATCCAACACTGAAATTTTATTTCAAATTATCATGCCAGACATTACCGGATGTTTTGTCTCATAACGTAATTGGTGAACTAACAGGAACAGAACGTCCCGATAATATTATGGTAGTTGGAGGACATCTTGATTCTTGGGATTTAGCTGATGGCTCTCAAGATGATGGAGCAGGAGTTGTACAAAGTATGGAAGTGATCCGTATTCTTAAAAATGTAAATTATAAGCCTAAAAATACGATTCGTGTGGTTTTATTCATGAATGAAGAAAATGGTGGAAAAGGCGGAGCAAAATATGAAGAAGAAGCAAAGCAAAAGAACGAAAATCATGTTTTTGCTTTAGAAAGTGATTCTGGCGGGTTTACTCCAAGAGGTTTCTCTATTGAAGCAGATGATGCTAACTTCAAAAAGATACAAGGATTTAAAGATTTTTTTGAACCGTATTTGGTTCACAGTTTTACAATAGGCCATGCAGGATCAGATATTGAACATTTAACGGCTAAAAAGATTGTTAAAGCTGGTTTAAAACCAGATTCTCAGCGTTATTTTGACTATCATCATGCAGCGAATGATAAGTTTGATGCAATTAACAAAAGAGAGCTGGAACTTGGCGCAGCGACAATGACTGCAATGATTTATTTGATAGACCAGAAAGGCATAGAATAATCTTATATCAATTAAGGTTGAGCTGTAACCTGCAGCGAATATAATTTCTGCAGGTTTTTTTGCGAAAAAATCGAAGCTTTACATATTGAAACAGTTAGTAATTCAAATATTGATCTGTCATAAATAAATGTAAAAACTCAAACTTTTCAAACAGACTTGCTTTTTATTGCACAAAATAAATCCTACTTTAGCATTCTATATTAAAGAATAAAAAAATGATTACTGAAGAGCAGTTTCAAAACGAATTAAAGGTATTGATTGCAAATGCTATTAGAGAGGATGTAGGCTCTGGAGATTATAGCTCCTTAGCTTGTATTCCTGAAAACGCAATGGGTAAAGCAAAATTATTGGTAAAAGAAGACGGTATTATTGCCGGAGTTGCTTTTGCAAAAATGATATTTGAATATGTTGATCCTAATATGCAGATAGAAACCTTTATTGAAGATGGTACGCCAGTCAAAAAAGGCGATGTTGTTTTTCATGTTTTGGCTAGTTCACAATCTATTCTGAAGTCCGAAAGAGTGGTGTTAAACACTATGCAGCGGATGAGTGCGATAGCTACCAAAACAAACAGTTTTGTGCAATTGTTAAAAGGAACGAATACAAAAATACTAGATACCCGCAAAACCACTCCAGGATTTCGTGTTGCCGAAAAATGGGCTGTAACAATTGGAGGGGGAGAAAATCACCGTTTCGCATTGTATGATATGGTTATGCTAAAGGATAATCACATTGATTTTGCTGGTGGAATCACATTGGCAATAGCCAAAACTCAAGCTTATCTGAAAGAAAATAATCTGGACTTAAAAATTATTGTTGAAGCCAGAAATCTTGCCGAAATTGAAGAAATTCTAAAAAGTGAAGGAGTACACAGAATTCTGATTGATAATTTCAATTATGAAGATACCCGAACAGCTGTTGCTTTAATTGGTAACAAATGCCAAACCGAATCTTCGGGAAACATCAATGAAGATACAATGCGGTTTTATGCAGAATGCGGTGTCAATTATATTTCTTCGGGAGCATTAACGCATTCGGTTTATAACATGGATTTAAGCTTGAAAGCAATTTAGGTTATGACATTTAAGATCGAGGAAAAAATCGAAAAAATCCCAGTTATAAGAAGTCTGATGCATATCTTGAAAAAGATTAAAATGCCAGGTTTGGGAGGCTTTTCGTTTTATGATTTATTAGAATTATATTTTGAGGGAATCATAGACGGAGCATTTTCCTATCACGCCAGTGCGGTTGCATTTAGCTTTTTTATGGCGCTGTTTCCTTTTGCGTTATTTATTTTAAATTTAATTCCTTACATACCGATAAAAGGATTTCAAAACGATTTTCTGGATTTTGTAAAAGACGGAGTTCCCCCCAATACGTATGATGCTATTGCCAATATTGTTAACGATATTCTTAATAACAGTCACACTGGATTAGTGTCATCTGGATTTTTTCTGTCTATTTTCCTGATGGCAAATGGTATAAACGGAATTCTTGGCGGATTTGAATCTTCCCGTCATGTATTGGAAAAAAGAGGTTTCTTGAATCAATACTTTGTTGCCTTGGGAATTTCATTACTGCTTTCTGTTCTTTTGCTTCTGACAGTTGCAATTATTGTGGTTTTTGAGGTTTTGATTCAAAGCACAGCGATACAGGATGTACTGAGTGACCGGATTCCGCTGATAATTTTAGGAAGATATATTTTTGTAATATTAATGATTCTGATTACATCTTCGGTTTTATTGCGGTATGGAACTAAACAGTCGCATAAGCCGCCGTTCATTAGCGTTGGCTCGGTTTTTACAACAGTACTTATAATTATTTCTTCTTATTTTTTTGGAATTTGGGTGTTGCGGTTTTCAAAATATAATGAATTGTATGGTTCGATTGGAACATTGTTAATTATGATGTTTTACATCTGGATTAACTGTATGATTTTATTATTGGGATTTGAGCTGAATGCAACGATCCGTAAGCTGAAAAAAACAAATGACAGCAGCAAAGTTTAGCAATGAATGAGATTGTTTATGTGAAATTTTGTATTCTTGCCGAAAGAAATCCTGATCGACTAGAAAAGGTGATTTTTGAATAAAAAAGTGAGACAATAATTTAAGGAAAAATGAAAAAAAGTATCGTATTTGGTTTAGTTGTGTTTTTTGCAATGATTTTTAATGTTCAAAGCCAGAGTATTTTAGGGAAATGGAAAACCGTTGATGATGAGACAGGACGGGCCAAATCAATAGTAGAGATTTATGAAAAAGGAGGGAAACTATACGGCAAAATTGTCGAAATACTTCGTGCGGAACACAAAAAAGATGTATGCGGGAAATGTGATGGCGCTGATAAAAACAAACCAATTTTAGGAATGGTTATAATTAAAGGTCTTCAAAAAGACGATTCAGAATACAATGGAGGAACAATTTTGGATCCTGAAAATGGTAAAAAATATAAATGCTATATCATATTAGAGTCTCCAGATAGACTAAAACTCCGCGGTTATATTGGGGTTTCAATTATAGGAAGAACTCAATACTGGACAAGAGTGAAAAATTAATTTTAATGCAAATGCAAAAACTGGCATCGGTAATTTTGTTCTTTATAATACTGTCTAAAAGCTTTGGACAATCTAAAAATTCGCCATTGCAAATAAGTCATCTTATGGGTGGCTTTTATATTTATAAAACTTTTAATAATTATAAAGGAAATCTGGTTTCTGCAAACGCAATGTATTTAGTTACAGATAAAGGAGTTGTTTTATTTGATGCTCCATGGGATAAGTCGCAATTTCAGCCTTTACTGGACAGCATAAAATTTAAACATAAAAAGGATGTTGTGATGTGTCTCGCAACGCATTCTCATGATGACCGCGCAGGTGGGCTGGAATTTTACAGACAAAAGGGAATTAAAACGTATACCATAAAATTAACGGATCAGATTCTAAAAAATGAAAAAAAAGCTGAATTTGTAATTCCGGATGATACTATTTTCAAAGTTGGAGAATATAAATTTGAAGTTTATTATCCAGGAAAAGGGCATGCGCCAGATAATATCGTAGTTTGGTTTGATAAAGAAAAACTACTCTACGGAGGATGTTTTATTAAAAGCTCAATTGCAAAAGATTTAGGTTATTTAGGCGATGCCAATGTGAATGAATGGGAGAAATCCATTAAAAAAGTACAGGTAAAATTTAAAAATCCAAAGTATATTATTCCGGGCCATGATGATTGGACTGATACAAAATCTTTGAATCATACGTTGAAATTGGTTCAGGAATATAAAAATAAAAAAGCGTCTGATAAATTAAATAAAAAGTAATTTTACAGACCATAAATTCTTTACATGTATTTCGTCGAAGTCATTTTACCGCTTTCTTTAGCTAAAACATTTACATATTCTGTATCTGAAACTGAATTCCAATTCATGAAGAAAGGAATGAGAGTTACAGTGCCTTTTGGAAAAAATAAAATCTATACGGCTTTAGTTATTGAAATCCATAATAACGTACCTACTTTATACGAAGCCAAAGAAATACATCAAATTTTAGATACAGCTCCTGTAGTAACCGAGTTTCAAATCAATCACTGGTTTTGGATTGCTGATTATTATATGTGTGCTATAGGGGACGTGTACCGTAATGCTATGCCAAGCGCATTGTTATTGGAAAGTGAGACGCTGATCACCAGAAAAAATGATTTATTTGTTGATGAAAGTTTACTTTCGGATGATGAATATTTAATTTATGAAGCCTTGCAGCAACAGAGTTCATTAAAAATACAAGATATTATTTCAATTTTGAATAAAAAGAATATTTTTCCGGTTATTCAAAAATTGATTGATAAAAATATTTTAGTGCTGCAGGAAGAACTCCAGGAAACATACAAKCCTAAATTGGTTAGATATGTGCGGTTGCATCCAAAATACGATTCGGATCAAGGCTTAAAGGATTTACTCGAAATTTTAAAAAGCGCCAATAAGCAAAAGGAAATAGTTTTGAATTATTTCCAATTGAGCGCGACTGAGAAAAAGCCGATTACAGTAAAAAAACTGGCTGAGACAGCTCAATCGACTCCTGCAATTATTAAAGCATTAATCGATAAGGAGATTCTGGAGGATTATTTTTTGCAGGAAGACCGAATCAATTTTGCTGGAAAAGGAAGGGAAGATGAACTGCAGTTGAGCCCAGATCAGCAAAATGCTTTCGAATCGATAAAAGAAAGTTTTAAGCAAAAATCAGTTTGTCTTTTACACGGAATTACTTCAAGTGGGAAGACTGAAATTTATATTAAACTTATAGAGGAGTATTTGGCAACAGGAAAACAAGTACTGTATTTGTTGCCGGAAATTGTTTTAACCGCTCAGTTGGTTTCAAGAATCAGAGCGCATTTTGGAAATAAAGTTGCTGTTTTTCATTCTAAATACAGCAATAATGAAAGAGTGGAGGTTTGGAATCAGGTTTTGTTAAATGCTGAAAAAGCCCAAATTGTAATTGGAGCCAGATCAGCTTTGTTTTTGCCTTTTTATGATTTAGGATTTATAATTATTGATGAAGAGCATGAACAGACTTTTAAGCAGTCAGATCCTGCTCCTAGGTTTCATGCACGTGATTCTGCTATTGTTTTGGCCAATGCGCATAAGGCTAAAGTACTCTTGGGTTCGGCAACGCCAAGTATTGAGACGTATTATAATGCAAAATCAGATAAATTTGGATTCGTTGAAATTTCGAAGCGTTTTGGAAACGCAAGTTTACCGGAAGTTTTGCTGGTAGATTTGAAAGATAAGTACTTTCGAAAAAAAATGAACGGTCATTTTAGTGATGTTTTAATAGAAGAAATTACAGCTTCTTTATCTGTAGGGGAGCAAGTGATTTTGTTTCAAAACAGAAGAGGTTATTCTCCAATTATAGAATGTATTACCTGCGGTCACGTTCCTCATTGTCAGTCGTGTGATGTAAGTTTGACCTATCATAAGCATAAAAACCAATTGCGCTGTCATTACTGTGGTTATTCTATTGCGAATCCAACTCATTGTCATGCCTGTCATAGTGTAGATTTGACTACAAAAGGATTAGGAACAGAGCAAATAGAACAGGAGCTGATAACTATTTTTCCAAATGCCAAAATTGGCAGAATGGATCAGGATACAACCCGAGGAAAATTTGGTTTCGAAAAGATAATTGACAGTTTTAAGAATCGGGAGATTGATATTTTGGTTGGAACCCAGATGCTTGCCAAAGGATTGGATTTTGACAATGTAAATTTGGTTGGTATTATGAATGCCGATACGATGCTGTACCACCCTGATTTTAGAGCTTTTGAACGAAGTTTTCAAATGATGACCCAAGTTGCTGGACGCTCCGGACGTTCCGATAAAAAAGGAAAAGTTATTATTCAGACCTACAATCCCAATCACAATACGATACAGCAAGTTACGCACTCAAATTATTTAGGAATGTATAATGAGCAATTGTATGACAGACAAATTTATAAGTATCCGCCATATTTCAGAATTATAAAACTGACCTTGAAGCAGCGTGATTTTGACAAGCTGAAAGAAGGTGCCATGTGGTTGTATCAAGTACTCAGCCAGAATCTTGCAATGCCAGTTTTAGGTCCCGAAGAGCCAGCTATCAGCAGAATTCGAAATGAATACATAAGAACTATAATAATTAAAATACCCCAAAATACTTCCATTATAGGTACAAAAAAAACTATTCAGAAAATATTGAATAGTTTTGAGGCTGTTTCACAATACAGAGCAATAAAAGTAGCTGTAAATGTTGATTTTTATTAAGCTATTGCTTTGATTTAAGAATAAGCAAGTGCTTTTACTAAATCTTCTTTTTTGTTTCTGCTTAAAGGAATTTTTGTCACTCCAATTTCGGCAAACTTACTATTGAAACGGTCGATCTTGTCAATGTTTACAATATAGGATTTGTGTACCCTAATAAATTTATCCTTTGATAAATCATTTTCAAATGATTTCATTGTGGAAAGCACAAGATTGCTGTCGTCTTCTGTAACTACTTTTACATAATCGCCAAAAGCTTCAATCCATTTAATTTTAGAAGTAAATATCTTTAGTTTTTTTAGATTGCTTTTGATAAAGATATGCTCTCCTTCGTCTTCCTTATTTTCTTTTTTAAGAAGAAAGTGGTCAATCGCTCTGCGGACAGAAGCATTAAATCGTTCAATAGAAATTGGTTTTTGCAAATAATCGGTTGCATCATAATCAAATGCCTTCATCGCATATTCAGCTTTTGAAGTAATGAAAATGATTTGAGGCTTGGTTTTTAAACCGTCAAGAAAATCAAAACCACTAATCACAGGCATTTCAATATCAAGAAATATTAAATCTACCGTATGGACAGTCATACAGCTTTTTGCCTCAATTGCATTTGAAAAATCTCCGATTAGGTTTAAGTTGGTATGATTATTAACCAGTTTTGCAATAATCATTCTTTGTATTGAACTATCATCAACAACAACACAGTTTAGTTTCATAGTATCAAGTTTTTGATTCGGTAGAGTAAAAATAGTTTTTTTTTTTAATTAATTTTAAAAAATCATGTTTTTTTCCACCGTTTGTCGATTATACTTGGTTAGCATTTGTTTGTTTGGAAAAAAAGATTACTTTTGCACCCAATTTAACAAATAAATAAATTTTTTATGAATCATTATGAAACTGTTTTCATTTTAAATCCCGTTTTATCTGAAGTTCAGGTAAAGGAAACAGTAAGCAAATTTGAAGATTTTCTTACTAGTAGAGGAGCAGAAATGGTATCGAAAGAAGATTGGGGCCTTAAAAAAATGGCTTACGAAATTCAAAACAAAAAAAGTGGATTTTACCACTTGTTCGAATTCAAAGTTCCAGGAGAAGTTTTAATTGCTTTCGAAACTGAATTTAGACGTGACGAAAGAGTTATGCGTTTCTTAACTGTAAGTCTTGACAAACATGCTATCTCTTGGGCTGAAAGAAGAAGAGCAAAACTTAAATCTCAAAAAGCTTAATTATCATGGCAACATTACAACAATCTGCTTCAGGAAAAAAAGACGGGGATATCAGATATCTTACGCCTTTAAACATAGAAACTAACAAAACTAAAAAGTATTGCCGTTTCAAAAAATCAGGTATCAAATATATCGATTATAAAGATGCTGATTTCTTATTGAAATTCGTTAATGAGCAAGGAAAAATTCTTCCTCGCCGTTTAACTGGAACTTCATTAAAATACCAAAGAAAAGTGTCTGTAGCTGTAAAAAGAGCTCGTCACTTAGCTTTAATGCCATACGTGGCTGATTTATTAAAATAATTAAAAATTAACAGTTGTTGGTTTTCGGTAAAATGAAACCTAACTTCTCAAATAAAGGACAACAACATGGAACTTATTTTAAGAAAAGACGTTCAGAATTTAGGATTTAAAGATGATGTAGTAACTGTAAAAAACGGATACGGTCGTAACTTTTTAATTCCACAAGGATTTGCTCATTTAGCTACTTCTTCTGCAAAGAAAGTATTGGCTGAAAACCTAAAGCAAAGAGCTCACAAAGAAGCTAAAATTGTTGCTGACGCAAAAGCGTTAGCTGAAAACTTAAAAGCTTTAGAAATTAAAATTTCTGCAAAAGCAGGTGGTGAAAAATTATTCGGATCTATTACAAACATTGATATCGCTGAGGCAATTGCTAAAGGAGGTTTTGAAATTGACAGAAAATTTATTACTTCTGGTATCGTTAAGCGTACTGGTAAATATACTGCTTCAGTTAGATTGCACAGAGATGTAATCGTTGAATTAGCATACGAAATTATCGCTGAAAAAGCATAATTTTTAAATGTATATATTGAAATCCCGATGAAAATCGGGATTTTTTTGTTTAAAATAATTATTGGAAAAAATGAAATATTCTAGGTTAACCAAAGAACAGTTTGAAGAATTAACGCAGGAGTTCACTAATTTTTTGGCTGCTCAGGCAATTGATAAAGCCGAATGGGATCAAATCAAGGCAGAAAAACCTGAAGTTGCCGAGCAGGAGCTGGATGTTTTTTCAGATTTAGTTTGGGAAGGTGTTTTGTCAAGAGCTGCGTATTTGGAATTTTTCTCCAAAAATCATATCTTCCTGTTTCATTGTTTTGATACCTATATAAAATCAATAGTTTTGAAATCATTGGTTTCCGATGTTGATTTTTTGACAAAAGATGGGCTGCAATGGCTGAGTGATAATATGTTTACCGAAACTATTGAAATGAAAGCGGGTAAAAAAGAATTTACAGAGGAACGCAATCTTTCTGTTTTTCAATTGATTCAGCAAGGTTCAATTTTGAGCGACGGACAATTATACAACCAAATTAATACTATTATTGAGTCATAAAATTTGATTTTTAAATTTTAAATTGGTTATTTTAGTAGATTATTAATTTACTAGAATAGCCAATTTTTTTATGAAATGAGCATACCCGAAAAATGTTGATAAAGACTAATATACGATATGCGAATTACATATGACCCATAAAAAAAGCAAATATAATCTGCATATGAATATACAGGAAACCATACAAACGCTTAGAGAAGAGCTCAATCTTCACAATCATAATTATTATGTGCTGGATAATCCAACATTATCTGATTATGAGTTTGATATGAAATTAAAAGAACTTCAGGATTTGGAAAACAAGCATCCTGAATTTTTTGATGCCAATTCGCCTACGCAAAGAGTAGGAGGTAAGGTTACTAAAAATTTTGAAACTATTGCACATGAATACCGTATGTATTCTTTGGATAATTCTTATTCTAAAGAAGATTTGATTGACTGGGAGAATAGAATTCAGAAAGTTCTTGGTGATGTTCCTTTGCAGTATACTTGTGAATTAAAGTATGATGGCGCTTCAATTAGTATTACTTATGAAAATGGAAAATTGGCTCGTGCTGTAACTCGCGGAGATGGTTTTCAGGGAGATGATGTTACCAATAATATTAAGACAATTAAATCAATTCCGTTACAATTGAAAGGGGATTTTCCATCGCAGTTTGCTATTCGCGGAGAGATTATATTGCCTTATGCTGGTTTTGAAAAAATGAATCAGGAATTAATTGAAATTGGTGAAACACCCTATTCGAATCCAAGAAATACAGCTTCTGGAAGTTTAAAATTGCAGGATAGTGCCGAAGTTGCCAAACGGCCTTTAGAGTGTTTGTTGTATTCTGTTATTGGGAATAATGTGCCTTTTCGATCTCAATTTGAAGGTTTGGAAACAGCAAGAAAATGGGGTTTTAAAGTACCTGCTGGAGCAAAATTGGCCGATAGTTTAGAAGAGGTTTTTCAGTTCATAGACCATTGGGATGTACATCGTCATGAATTGCCTTATGAAACGGATGGAGTTGTTGTAAAAGTTAATAGTATCGAACACCAGCAAGAATTGGGTTATACAGCAAAATCACCTCGCTGGGCAATTGCTTATAAATTTAAATCAGAGCAGGTTTCAACAAAACTAAATTCGATTACCTATCAGGTTGGGCGTACGGGAGCAATAACTCCTGTTGCTAATCTTGAACCAGTACAATTGGCTGGAACTATTGTAAAGCGTGCTTCATTGCACAATGCTGATCAAATAGAAAAGTTAGATATTCGAATTAATGATACTGTTTTTGTGGAAAAAGGAGGAGAAATTATTCCAAAAATTATAGCGGTAGATTTAGACAAGCGTACTGAAAATTCAGAAGTCACAAAATACATCACACATTGTCCAGAATGTCAATCAGAGTTAGTTCGTAACGAAGGAGAAGCCAATCATTATTGTCCAAATTTTTATGGCTGCCCTCCACAGATTATTGGCAGAATCCAGCATTACATTTCAAGAAAAGCAATGGATATAGAAGGTCTTGGCGGAGAAACGGTTGCTTTGCTTTTCAAAAATGACTTGGTTCATAATTATGCTGATTTGTATGAATTAAAAGTTGAGGATATTTTGCACTTAGAAAGAATGGCGCAAAAATCTGCTGAAAATCTGGTAAATGGCGTTGAAAAATCTAAAGAAATTCCGTTTGAAAGTGTTTTGTTTGCATTAGGAATTCGTTTTGTTGGTGAAACTGTCGCCAAGAAATTAGCCAAACATTACAAAAATATTGACGCTTTAAGTCAGGCTTCTTTAATGGATTTGATTTTAGTTGACGAAATAGGTGAACGAATTGCTAAAAGCGTAATCGAATTTTTCGAGAATGAAGAAAATAAGAAAATAATTGAACGGTTAAAAAGTTATGGCGTTCAGTTTGAAATCGTCGAAAAAATAAATCCAAACGCAACAGAGAAATTCATCGGAAAAACATTTGTTGTTTCAGGGGTTTTTGCTCAGTTTTCAAGAGATGATTTAAAAAAGGCTATCGAAGATAATGGAGGTAAAGTGGGTAGTTCTATATCAGCCAAAACGGATTTTGTTGTTGCTGGAGATAATATGGGACCTGCTAAATTAGAAAAAGCAAATAAACTGAACGTGGAAATAATTTCAGAAGACCAATTTATAATAATGCTGAATGAAAGCTAGCACTCCATCACTTATATTATTTTTTGTAACTTCAGTATTGGTTATACTATTTAAGTTATTGGATTATGAAGGTTTAGTTTTGTGTGGTAAATCAATTATAGTTCCTTCTTTGTTTATCTATTATTTGGTGTCTAACAATTACAGGATTACATTTGTTAAAGGATTGATTTTCTTGCTGCTTTTTTTGAGAGATGTTTTTACCACGCTTAATATTAGTGAATCTGCAATGGGGTCTTTCTTATCTGTCTTGATGGTTTATGTTTTGCTTTTGTATTTAGCGCAAGAAGAATTTAAATACTTGAAATTTAGTTATAAAGACAGCCTTTCTATTTTTATTTTAATTCTTGGAATTGGAGCTATTTGTTATTCCGTTTTAAACTTAGAACTCGAAAATTTAGAACTTGATTTTTCATTGTATGTGTTTTTTGGGATAATTTTGAGCGTTTTGAGTATCGTTTCAATCATAAACTATATCAAAAGCGGGAGTTATGCTTTCTTTAATGGCATGTTAATGTGTATTTGTTTTATAATTACGGATATTTTTTTTATTATATATAAATTTTATTTTTATAATTCTCTCTTTGCTTTTGTTAGCTTAATCACTCAATTTTTATCGTATTTTTTTATGGTGAGCTACTTATTGGAGAAAGATAAAGTAATTGAGGATTTAAACGGCTATTGATTTTCCTAGAGTTTTTATTTGTTTATGAGAATAAATTAAAAATCAATTCGACTTCAATTAAATTCTATATTGTCCCCCCTGATTTTTCATGGCCCTTTTTTTTGCTGCTGTTTTTTACATGAGGTCAAGTTAAAACCTTTATTATTGAATTGCTTAGTTTTCCGAGTTGCATAAAATAATAGAAAATAATGTTAAGAATATAACAAAAAGTTTTAAAAAGTGGTTGTAGTTTTTTAAATTTACCATCTTAAATTAACTTAAATAATTAAATTTGTAATCTTGTAAAAGTACTATGTTTTTAAATTATGTAAAGCGCTTTTTATTAAAAAAAACCTTAAAAAAACAATTGCAGAACGTTAAGGAAGAGTCTTTAAGGAGTTCTGTTATGCGTATCGGTTTGATTATAGATGGAAGCAGTTTTTTAGAAACAAATGCATTAAAGCAAGAAATTATTCGGAATGGAATTATTGAAGATAATATAAAAATTATTGCTTATCGTGATAATTTAAAAGACAAAGAAGTATATCCTCATCCAACATTTAGCCTGAAAAATTTAAACCTGGAATGCGAATTTACAGAACAGGGAATTAATGAATTTATTTCGGATGAGTTTGATTTATTAATTAATTATTATAATGAAGAGAAGCCAGTTTTGTTGCTTTTGACAAATAAATCTAAGGCAAAATTTAAAGTTGGTTTTTCAAATGTAGATAAAAGACTGAATCATTTGTTGATAAACATAGATATAGAAGATTACAAAGGTTTTATTCATGAGTTATTTCGGTACTTAAAAATATTAAACAAAATATAATTTAAATTATGCAATCATTAATAGGAACAGGAGTTGCCCTAGTAACACCGTTTAATAACGATTTTACAATTGATGTTGAAGCTTTAAGAAGAATTGTGAATTTTTCGATAGACGGCGGGGTTGAATATCTTGTTGTGCTTGGTACTACAGCAGAAAATGCTACACTGTCAGCAGATGAAAAAGAACTGGTTATAGCCACAGTAATTGAAGTGAATGCGGGCAGACTGCCATTAGTTCTTGGAGTGGGGGGCAATAATACATTAAAAGTTGTAGAGGAGTTGCGTACAAGAGATTTATCTGCGTTTGAAGCGATTTTATCTGTTTCGCCTTATTATAATAAGCCAAGTCAAGAAGGAATATATCAGCATTTCAAGGCAGTTTCAGAAACCTCTCCGATTCCTGTAATTCTATATAATGTGCCAGGAAGAACGTCTAGTAATATGTTGCCGTCAACTGTTATCAGATTGGCAAATGATTTTGAAAATGTTGTGGCTATAAAAGAAGCTGCTGGAGATTTAGTTCAGGCGATGCAGCTTATAAAAGACAAGCCTAAAGATTTCTTAGTGATTTCGGGTGATGATATGATTGCGCTTCCGATTATTTTAGCAGGCGGATCAGGAGTTATATCAGTAATTGGTCAGGGTTTTCCAAAAGAATTTTCTGAAATGATTCGATTAGGATTAAATAGAAAAGTAGATGATGC
This sequence comes from Flavobacterium sp. P3_A6, assembly GCF_056403035.1. Taxonomy (NCBI): domain Bacteria; kingdom Pseudomonadati; phylum Bacteroidota; class Flavobacteriia; order Flavobacteriales; family Flavobacteriaceae; genus Flavobacterium; species Flavobacterium sp. P3_A6. The sequence continues at coordinate 289,735 of NZ_JBFUGG010000004.1, forward strand.
TTATAAGCTTCAGTATCTGCTAGCTAATTGCATTGATATGATTTTTGAACAAGGTAATCCGGCAGGGATCAAAGAAATTTTTAAGATTCTTGGTATCTCAGAGAATATATTGCGTTTGCCATTAGTTTCTGTAGATGAATCATTATCTAACCGATTGGAGCTTTTTGTGAAAAAAATGGTAAAAAATACTTAAAATTTGGCCGTTTTTTTTAACTAAAGAAATATTTTGTAATAGCTAAATTAATAACTAAATTTGCCACCTAACTTTGGTGGCTTTTACTGCGTATATACAC